>NZ_CALJSP010000170.1:0-6736 GCF_937975875.1 Veillonella dispar
CCGTGTCCTGCAGCAAATAGTGCAGCCAGTATTGCAGTTCCTCGTAATTGGAGGGGAAAAAATCATATATATAAAGTGATTTATATGGGTTTATACATAAATAGAGACTTGTTCAGTAATCGATAATTTTTATTAGTATAAAAATTACATTTAAAATCTACGATATACGCATACCCCTAAGGGGTATGCGTATTGTAAACAGGATATTAATATAGTATATTTATAATCGATAAAAATGAATGAACTAGTGAGTGTCGGTATTCACCGAGCGTAAAAGAGGAAAATGGGTGTAAATCCCATACTATGCAAATAGCTGTAATGAGGAGCAAGGTTTCATTATAGGGTCACTGGGAAACTGGGAAGGCCGAAATATTGCGATGAATCATGAGTCAGAAAGCCTGCTCTAAATGTATGGTATTGTACATACTATACTTAATTTAGGTTAGTCAGGTGGACTAACCTTTTTTGTCGTTTTCCTATATGCACCTCTGCTATATCGGGAGAGATAAGCATATTAGTTGTTCATTTAGATTATTGTAGTATTTAGAGAGTATAGGAGGAGGCGCCTATGGGCAAACGCTTTGCTAAACAGCTAGGTCAATTCATTGTTACACTGTTTGGCATTACTTTTTTAACATTTTGTCTCACTTATTTAGCACCAGGCGATCCAGTAACGATGTTACTAGAAACGGCAGATACAATTGTATCTCAAGAGCTTATTGATGAAACGCGTGCGCAACTCGGCTTAGATAAACCGTTCTTAGTACAATATGCTAATTGGGTTGTAAATGCTGCACAAGGTGACTTAGGGATGAGTTACTCTGCTAAAAAGCCTGTTGTAGATCGTATGTTGGAGGCTTTGCCAGGGACAGTTATGTTAGCAGGTACATCATTAGTATTTACATTGCTTTATGCATTGCCGGCAGGGATTATAAGCGCCTTAAATCGAAACAAATGGATCGACTATCTGTTGCGCGTTGCTTCCTTTGTAGGCGTGTCTATGCCATCATTCTGGTTAGGCCTTGTACTGATTTATATCTTTGGCCTTAAATTAGGACTTGTTCCTATTGCATCTTCTCGTGTAACTCCTATCGGTGTAATTCTACCAGCCGTTACATTAGCTGTTGTAGTCGGGTCCAAGTACATGCGCCAAGTTCGTCTCGTTATTCTTGAAGAAATGCAAAAGGATTATGTTATCGGCGCACGTGCTCGTGGTGTGAGTGAGATGAAAATTTTATTCGGTCATATTTTGCCTAATGCAGTATTACCACTTATCACTATACTGGGTGTTGTTATCGGTTGGTTATTAGGCGGTGTTGCAGTTATTGAAATGGTATTCTCCTGGCCTGGCCTTGGGAATATGGCAGTATATGCCATTACCATGCGCGACTATCCATTGATCGAAGGTTTTGTGTTGTGGGTTGCCTTAGCATATATGTGTATTAATGCATTAGTTGATGCGTCATATATCTTGTTAGACCCTAGATTAAAAAGGGAGAGAGCATAATGGCAGAATTTATTCAAAAACATAAATTGTTCTCTTTCTACAGTGCCTTGATGATTGTGGTAGTTCTCATAGCTATATTTGCACCATGGCTTGCTCCGGGTGATGCTTTTAGCTCAAATCTGAGTCAAGCATTACAAGCGCCAAGTAGTCAACATTGGTTTGGTACAGATAAGCTTGGTCGTGATGTATTGTCTCGCATCATTTATGGTACACAGTTATCCTTGTTTATGGGTGTCAGTATCGTTGTTATCATGGTAAGCATTGGTACTATTATCGGTGCCGTAGCTGGTTATTTCGGCGGGAAAATCGAAATGGTCCTCATGCGTCTTGCGGACATTATGCTATCCTTCCCGGGTGTAGTATTAGCCATTGCCATTGCTGGTATTTTGGGTGGTAGCATTGTGAATACGATTATAGCGCTATCTGTAGTTGGTTGGGCAAAATATGCTCGTCTTGTACGGTCTATGACGTTGAAAGTTCGCGGTGAAGAGTATGTAACGGCGGCTGTCATGATGGGGGCCTCTACAACGACTATTCTAAGACGTCATATCATTCCCAATATCCTTCCTCTTGTTGTTACAACAGGTGCACTTGATATTGGGGCTATCATGATTGAAGTAGCAGGTCTATCCTTCTTAGGTTTTGGTGCTCAACCGCCAACACCAGAATGGGGCCTTATGCTCAACGAAGGTCGTCAATATTTACAAACCAGTCCATGGCTGATGGCCTTCCCTGGTATGTCCATTCTTATCGTAGTTGCTATCTTTAACCTTTGGTCTGATTCCTTACGGGACGTAGTGGATCCTAAGAACCAAGGTTAGTTACGTGTGATGCTTATTTATAGGTTGTGTTGTGAAAGTTGTTATATAAATAGGCGGTAATAAGGTTTTTCCATTATGACTATTGTAGATTGTAGTGGTCATGATGTGTATGTTTTATGTTTATATGTAATGGTACAAGGAGATTTTACATGAAAAAATCTTGGAAAAAAGCCCTCTTAGCAGGTCTTAGCATTGTAATGATGGGTTCCTTCATCGCTGGTTGCGGCTCTGATAATAGTGGTGCTGCTAATAAGGATGTTTTAAAAGTTGGTGTAACTAACTTCGCATCCACATTAGAACCTACAGAAAACTTCTTCGCATGGGTTGTTATGCGCTATGGTGTAGGCGAAACATTGGCTAAGTTTGACGAACAAATGAAACCTCAACCATGGATTGCATCTAAATGGGAAGTATCCCCAGACCATAAAACGTGGACTTTCACAATCAATGATAAGGTGAAATTCTCTAATGGTAAAAAAGTTGATGCTGCAGCAGTTAAAGCATCTATCGAACGGGCTTTTGAAAAATCCAATCGTGCAAAAACATTCTTCGAATATGACTCTATGGAAGCTAATGGTCAACAATTAGTTATTCATACAACAAAAGAATATCCTAATATGCCTGGCCTTTTAGCGGATCCGTTGTTCCTAATCGTTGATGTACAATCTGAAAAAGATGGCCGTAACTTTGCGAAGGAAGGTCCTATTGGTACAGGTCCATACGTAGTTAAATCTTTCACAAAAGAACGTGCTGAGATGGCTGCTAACGAAAACTATTGGGATGGTACAGTACCATTTAAAACTGTAGAAATTCCTTCCATCGATGACCCTAATACTCGCGCTATGAGCTTACAATCTGGCGACGTAGATATGGCTGTTAACATCGGTGCTGGTGAAATTGGTTTATTCCAAAATAACGATAAGTTCAAGGTTGATGAAATCGCATCTCTTCGCGTAGTATTGGCTCGTATTAACCAAAAAGGTGTTCTTGGTGATGACAAAGTACGTGCTGCAGTTATTTCTGCAACAGACCGTAAAAACTATGCTGATGTATTGTTAAAAGGTACATTCATTCCTGGTTCCGCACCAATTCCACCATCCATGGACTATGGCTTCAAAGATTTGAAAGATCCTAATGCGTATAACCCTGAACGTTCTAAACAATTATTAGCAGAAGATGGTTGGAAAGATACTGATGGGGACGGCATCCTTGATAAAGATGGCAAACCATTAACATTTGACTTCGTAGTATATAATTCTCGTGCAGAATTACCACTTTATGCAGAAGCTGTTCAAGCAGACCTTAAAAAAGTGGGTATCGACATGAAAATCAAAACAGTTGACTATAACTTGATTGATAAAATGGGTCAAGATGGCGACTATGATATGCTTATCTCCAACATCGTAACTGCTAATACAGGCGATCCAATCTGGTTCTTAGCTAACTACTGGCATACTAATGTGGATGGTTCCAACCCTCAAAACGGTTCTGGTTACTCCAATCCACAAGTTGACCAATTGTTAGATGCTGCTGAAACTGAATTTGATCCTGCAAAACGTCGTGACTATGCAATTCAAATTCAACAATTATTGATGAATGATGGTGCTGCATTGTTCTTAGGTTACCCTAAAACTAATATCGTTACTGGTTCTTACTTGAAAGGTGCTGTCATGTACCCAAGTGACTACTACTGGATTACTAATAAAATTACAAAATAATAAGGAGCTATAATGGCAGAAAACATACTAACTGTAGAGAACCTTAACATCGCGTACCAAGGTGTGCCTGCTGTTATGGATGTAAACTTTACCTTGGAACGCGGTAAGGTATTGACCATTGTAGGGGAATCTGGATCCGGTAAAACTACCGTGATCCGGGCCCTCATGGGTTTATTGCCTATAGGTGGTGAGGTCACAGATGGTACAATGCTCTTTAATGGTCAAGACCTTCGCACCCTATCTAAGTCTGAATGGAGAGCTATACGTGGTAAAGACATGGCCATGATTTTCCAAGATAGTGGTAGTGCTTTAGACCCAATAGTTCGCATTGGTAAACAGTTTAGAGAATTATTTAAATCTCATATAGAAATTACCAATGATGAATGTGATCGACGAGCAATTGAGTTATTAGAATCTGTTTCTCTCCCTAATGGGGCAGATATATTGCGCCGTTATCCACATGAGTTATCCGGCGGTCAACGCCAACGTGTGGGCATTGCTATGGCATTAGCGCTGGATCCTGCGTTATTAATTGGTGATGAACCTACATCTGCTTTAGATGTAACAACACAATCACAAGTTGTTATGCAAATGCTAGAACTTGCTAAAGAGCATAATTCTGCTATCGTAATGGTTACGCATAACCTTGGTGTAGCGGCCTATATGTCCGACTATATCATTGTTATGAAAAAGGGCCGTGTTGTTGATGCTGGCACACCGCAAGATATTTTGGAAAACCCATCTAACGAATATACGAAGCAATTAAAAGATGCTGTACCAACATTGGAAGGAGGTCGTTACATTGACTAACTACGCTGTAGAATTAAAAAATGTATGTAAACGATTCCCACTTCCTACTGGTGGTGAGCTCGAAGCGTGTAAGAGTATTAATATCACCTTAGAAAAAGGCGAGTCCCTTGGGATTGTAGGGGAATCTGGCTCTGGTAAAACGACTTTGGTTCGTATGATTATGAAGATGCTGCCTATCACAGAAGGCGAGATTTATGTAGATGGTGTAGAGATTCAACATATGAACTCTGAGCAAACGAAAGAATACCGCAAGAAAATTCAAATGGTATTCCAAGATCCATCTGCGGCCTTCAATCCTCGTATGAAGGTAAAGGATATTATCCTTGAACCGTTATACAATTTTGGGCTTCTTGAAAAAGGCAAAGAAGAACAAATCGCAGGTGACTATCTTGAAATGGTAGACCTACCTCGCGAGTTCATGCATCGTTATCCTCATGAAATGTCTGGCGGCCAACGTCAACGTGTGGCCATTGCTCGTGCCATTGTACTTGAACCAGAAATTCTTGTTCTAGATGAGGCAACTAGTGCTCTAGACGTGTCTGTACAAGACTCCATCGCCTATTTACTAGCGCGTTTACAAAAAAAGAAAAACTTAACATACCTATTCATTGCTCATGATATTGCGTTCATTCGTACTATGTGTCACAAGGTGGTTGTAATGTACAAAGGCGCTATCGTTGAAGAGCTAGATGCATTCCATTTAGCAGATGCAAAGCATCCTTATACAAAGGTTCTATTGAGCTCTATCTTTGAAATTGGTAAAGATCATAAGCCACTTACTTTAGAAGAAGCTGGGAAAGCATAAATTTTGATTATATAAAATAGCAGTTAGCCATTTGGTTAACTGCTATTTTTATATTATCTATTATTTATTATGCGGATAATTTTTGCTTCTACATAAATATATCGAAAATTTTCTCGAAAATGATTGTGTTAACACTAGATATATAGTATAGTTGACTAAGCAATATACCCCTATGGGTATAATTAAAATATGCTCATATGAAATGATATACATATACATATACATTTAGAGAAAGGTTAGGTGTGTGAATGAAAGGATTACGTAAGGCGTTACTGATTGCTATGATGCTGGGCTGTTGTACGATATGGTGTAGGGGAAACTCTAATAAAATTTGATGATCACATGAATGCTAAACCCTGGTTAGTATCCTCTTGGAAGCAAAGTGATGATAAGCTGACTTGGACTTTCACCATCAACGATAAGGTTAAGTTCTCTAACGGCAATGCTCTTACTGCTGAGGCCGTAAAGGCGTCTTTGGAACGAACCTTTGCGAAGAGTAAACGGGCAAAATCATTCTTTAATTACACTGAAATGACGGCTAATGGTCAAGAGCTCACAATTAAGACCGATAAGCCTTACTATAATTTGCCAAACTTGTTGGGAGATCCATTATTCTTGATTATGGATGTAACTGCTGAGGCAAATGGTCGTGATATTGCGAAGGAAGGTCCTATTGGTACTGGTCCTTATGTAGTGACATCATTTACAAAAGAGCGTGCTGAGCTCGCAAGGAATGATAACTACTGGGATGGCAAGCCAGGCTTTGCTAAGGTTGAAATTCCATCTATTAACGATGCCAATACACGAGCTATGGCATTGCAAGCGGGTGATGTAGATATGGCCGTTAGCATTGGACCTGGCGAATATGGTATCTTCCAAAACGATAAGAAATTTACTATTTATGAAGAATCATCCTTACGTGATGTATTCGTTCGGATGAGCCAAAAAGGCAAGCTTAAGAATGCTAATCTAGAGCGGCCCTCATTGCCGGAGCAAATCGTGAGTCCTATGCAAAGAACCCGCCCTGTTGCTGGGCTTGTAGTTTTTGCCAAAACGTCTAAAGCTCTTTCGCGTT
>NZ_CALJSP010000171.1:0-42881 GCF_937975875.1 Veillonella dispar
CATAGGAGGTGCCCCATGACAGTACATACAGAGATTTTACTCATAGCCATCGCAGTATCCATCGCGTGTGCTATCCCTGGTGTATTCCTCGTGCTACGTCGCATGTCTATGATGGCCGACGCCATTACGCACACCGTATTCCTCGGCATCGTTCTCGCTTTCTTTGTAACGAAAGATTTAAACTCGCCCTTGCTATTAGTAGGGGCAACCGTAGTCGGCGTAGGAACGGTGTGGCTTACAGAGATGATTCATAACACGGGCCTCGTCAACGAAGACGCGTCCATTGGTATCATATTCCCGCTCCTCTTCTCCATTGCCATCATCCTCGTCAGTCTCTACAGCGGCAACGCACACCTTGACGTAGATACGGCGCTTCTAGGGGAAATCGCGTTCGCTCCATTCGACAGATGGATTGTAAACGGTACCGACTTAGGTCCCGTATCACTATGGATTTCCCTAGGGGTAGCGGTCATCAACCTCTTATTAGTTATGCTCTTCTACAAGGAATTGCAACTATCTACCTTCGATCCACTATTAGCAGGGCTCTTCGGCTTCATGCCTGCCCTCATCCATTACGTGCTGATGACCATGGTATCCCTTACCGTGGTGGCTTCATTCCAAGCGGTTGGTGCTATCCTCGTTATCGGCCTCATGATCGGACCTGCGGTTATCGCTTATTTATGGACGGACTCTGTGAAAGCCATGCTCACTAGCAGTATCATCATCGGCATTATCTGTGCCGTCATCGGTACTGAAGTCGCTTTCACCCTAGACGTATCCATTGCAGGCGCTATCGCAACAACGATCGGTCTCGCATTATTAATTGCCGTTATTGGCACGCCAAAGACAGGCTATATTGCAACCTATCTTCGCCAACGCCACTTGCGTCGTCACTATCGAGAAACGATGATGCTCTGCCACATCTATACCCATATGAATACACCTGTGGCGGCCATTGAAAATGGTATCGGCACCATTCACGAACACTTGAACTGGAAGCCAGACTATACACACCAAGCCGCATCACACCTTAAGAAACAAGGCTTGTTGTATGTAACAAATGGATACTATATGCTGACCGATAAAGGCGTGGCGCAAGTTAAAGAAATTATTTAATCAACCATATGGATTTTGGTATACACAATAATAGGCAAATCCATATAGTCTAATTAAAGTAATTGTAGAAACTTAATATTTTTCCCAACAAAAAAGAAGCTGAAATCAATGCTGTACTGCAAAGATTTCAGCTTCTTTTATATGGGAACTATTATATTCAGTTTTATTGTAAAACCACAAATAGTTAATCCCTACTTATTTCTAAGCACCTAAAATACGATTCGCATTTGGTACCATTTGGCACCGCCATGATCCGACTCTGATTCGCCTTCATTTACAAAACCAAACTTGGCATAATAGGGAATCTTTTCTTCCTTACAGGTTAAAATGACGCCCTTCCGTTTTTCCTCTCTCGCAAGGTCGATAAATTCCTCAATTAACTTACCACCTACACCGCGGTTACGGTATTCTGGCAATGTATTTAGACCAAATATCATTTGCCATGCACCATGGGGATTATGTAAGGAAGCATCGGCGAACATCTCATCCGTCAAGACTTCATCATCCGTTACAAAGCCATCGATAAAACCAATAGGAGTATCGCCGTCAAAAGCAATTAAAAACTGACCTGCATAATGATCTAATCGCTCCTTAAAAGCCTCACGAGGCGCCGCCTCAGCAGGCGGGAAACAAGTTGCTTCAATATGTGTCACTAAATCTAAATCAGCGGTTGTCGCTTTTCGTATTAAAATATCCATATTTTTCTCCATCGCATCTACATATCCGTTTTAGTATATACTGTTTACATAACAAAGGCTACACGTAACTCTATGTACGTGTAGCCTTTTATTAACAATTTGACCACTTACTTGCTATATAGATTATCCGACCACTTATCTTTTCGTATATTTAGGTACATTCCGATACTGCATCGGCAATGAATCTTCTTTAATTTTAAATCCATGCTTCTCGTAAAATGGTGTATTCTTGCTATCACCAATCATAACATTAATGTACAAGTAAGACTTGTAAGCCTCTTTCACCATTTCTAACAAATGACCAGCAATACCACGGCCATGATAATCAGGATGAACCAGCACATAATTGATGAAGCATACCAACTCGCTATCATCCATGACACGAATAAGACCAACTAAACGGTCACCATCCCATGCAGAAATCACACGAGAGGAATTCATGAGCGCCTTGTGTAATCAATCAGGATATTTACCTACCACCCAACGAACAGACAGAAACAAATCTGCTACTTGCTGGGAAGTAAAATTTTTTTCTTCAGTATACTTAATAGTCATAAAAAACCTTCACATTATCTAAACGTCCAAGGATTTCTTAAAGTAGCAGCCTTATTAAAGGTTAATGTGCATAGTGTAGGATTTTCACTATCTAAGTAAGCAATAAAAACAATTTTATCAATCATTTTTTCTTTTACCATCATCGCCTTTACAGCGTCTTGATGTATATATTGACGAAGCAATTCAGGAAGAGTAAACCGAATACTAAGGCTAGGACTCTCAGAATTATTAATAATTGGTACTATAATCCATTCATCGGGCTTTTCTGGATTAAAATGTATTGAAACGTCCTGATGTGGATTAGTTTTCAATAACTCATTAAATTCTGAATTAGCTAGTAGAGGAATCAAATATACACTATTTATTGTAGCCAAATATATAAATTGATTTTCAATATTATTCTTTAAATCCATTATCAGATTTTTCAAATCAATATCAAATAAAGACTCATCCCAACAATAAGAAGATCTCCTATGATATGCCACTTCATCACGAATTAATTCTGAAAACGCCATTTTAAAACTATTAAATTGAGTATCATCTATATCTGAATTATCCATCAATGCATCTATTATTTGTTGAATGAGGTCTATGATATCTTTATATACATCACTAGATAAATCAATTAAATGTATTTTATGAGCAATTGCATAACGTTGTGCAGGATCTGAAAAACCAGATGTAGAAAAGATAGCATAATGATATTGATAACGTTTAACAGATAATTGCTCTGTACTCAAATTTACAGTAGTGTAGTTAGTATTAATATCATTTAAAATACCAACGCCCACTCTAACTCTATCAATACCAACTTTTGTGTTTGCATAACACTTTGCTTCCACAAATAAGCGCAAAGGATATACAAAGGGAGGCGTCATTTTAAAAGTCCCCAATGTGTCAAACTGATGATAACCTCCACGTCCTCGAACATTTAAACCATTATGTTTACTTTCTATTTCTTGTTCGCCATGCGGTACACCAGGTTCATAAGGAATATTGCACTCTGTAATTACTTCATAACCATTCACTTCAATAAGTTTTGATAATACTATCTCTAAAAGGTATCCTTTTGCCTGCTGTTTATTCATGCTAAAGCTCTCCTAAATTATAAGTGCAAAACATATTTCGCTACAATATCTTGCTCATATAGATAACATCGTCCATAGGGTTATGATAATACGGCTCGCATTCAACAAAGCCATGCTTCTTATACAAATGGATCGCTGCTTGCAACGGTTCAATTGTATCTAGCACCATTTCTTTATATCCAGATGCCTTAGCATGGTCCATAATACTTTCAATCAGACGATCACCGAGAGCATGACCACGACCCTCGGGACGCACATAGAGGCGTTTCATTTCACAACTGGTATCACTATTCTGATAATACGCCACCATGCCTAGCACTATCTCATTTTCATCAATAGCTACCAATAACTCACCATTAGGCGCCGTATATTTATCAGCAATATCTGCCAATTCTTTATCTAAATTTTGAAAGGATAAATCGCGGCCAAGCCATTCTGTGTATTCTATAATTAACGCTTTTACCTGATCTAAATAGGGGTTTCCATCAACAATCTTAATCATTTCAACTCCAATAATAGTGATTACTTTAACTTTCGCATCTCACGGATAAACGCCTCTGCCTCTTGTAGGTTCTTAGGGAACTCAAAATAAATACATTGCTCAAGTCCACAATAAGGATTTCGGAAGTCATAGCCGCTCAACAACAAATACTCGATAATCTTCCATTCTTTCTCATTAGATTTTTTAGGAGCCTTGAACTTCTCGTTCACAAAGTACATTTTACATTTACAAGTAGGGCAGGTTTTATTTGTATTAAACAACTCGTAGTTTGTCCCCTCTGACAAGGAGATCCGGCAGTTTACACATACATTTTTATAGCCCATAGCTATTTACTCCCATACGGTTTATGTTGAAAGATTTCTTTTACAATCCCTTCACCAACAATATTTCCGCCTTCTATGATAAAGAACTCTGTACCTACTTGCAGGGCCGAATAATCTACAGTTTCATGCAGTGGCAACGCATTAGCTCCTATTTGTTTATCAAAAGTAACATCCTCACCGTCAATAAAGTTGATCTCAAGATGTTCATCAGTGCCTTTTATAACAATATGAGGACTATACTTTCCATTATTTAAATTTGGTGGACTCGTTTTCTTTTTGCTAAAAAAGGTAACAGTGCAACTAATCGTAAAATCTAAATTACTCATATTAGGCCTCATTGATTACATATACCATATTGACTGTAAAGTATATCCGAGTAAAAACTAAATTGCTCTATGTTAAGATTATCTAATCAATCTAGAACCTTTTTAAAATTTCCTTATCTTCTTTATATTTTAACTAAAAAGACTTTTATAAAGCGCCTTAATTTCTCGTCCGTATTTCACTGCACCGGGAATATGCAATCTTTTATAATAGTCTTCTAATATTTCTGGGTGATTTTTCAAAATATCAAATTCAATCATATACAAAGCAATACTTGTTATAGAATATTTTCCTATTTCAAGTATAGTTGATTTATCTTCTCTATCTAATTCTTCGCCTTTCGTAAAATCCCCATCAGGATATTCTTCACAAGTTTCATTACTGTATTGCCAAAAGGCTTTACTCCAAAGAATCAGTGCTTTACGATTGTATTCTATTAATTGCTCAAAAAACTGCATTAACTCTTTCTCAGAATATAACTGGCAATTAAACCCTTCTAATAAGAATTGCCTTTGATTCAATCGATTTCTTAGTTCTTGAATTTCTATACTTTGTAGTTCTTTATTAAAGTTATCAGGCCCTAATTCCTCTATAATATCTAAATATATAGGGCTATCTAAAATTTCTTTTAAAGCTTTCATATTCTTACGTCCTTACAGAATTAACTCCTTTCATGATAAAGAACTCCGTATCTCCTTTTAGAATAAAGTAATTTACAATTTCAAAAACTAACAACATATCAACTCATATTAGTCCTCATCTATTACATATACCATATCACCTGTAAAGTATATGTTCATTATACAGTGAACGGGATTACCTCCAGTCCATAACCATCCTTGAAATACAGCACGTCCCCAATTATAGGTCTCCGTAATGACCTCAAACTCACTTTCACTATACTCCTGTTGATACTGTGGCAACTCAATTCTTTTACCTGTGAAAGTATCTAATATTGTACTATTAAAGACGAGAATTTCTAGATCATCAATATCACATTTCTCAAATACAATCTTAGCCTTATGAGTCTGTTCATCACCATGCTCATAGAAAAAAATATAATCAAAGGTAAAAATTAAATTACCATCTGCGTATTCTATTTTCTGTGCTCTTGCATCGTGGAGAGAATACTTGGAATACTCGCCAAAAGATTTTATTGTTTTCATAGAACCTCGTTACACAACTAATCCTATCAACGCAAACTACTTACCCAATTAGCCAATTAAAAAATCTTTTTTCCTTTATCCAATAGCAGGTACATTGTAGTACTTGTTTTACAAAAATAAGGTGATAACCAAACAATATCACTACATTCTATAAGAATAAAAAATTATTCAATATACCATTTTTCTGATATTTTAGCATTACCACTATCAGTTGCAGGATTTGCTTGATCAAATTGCGTTAATGTTGGTAAATTAATCGCACTACCAAAAACCAGTGCATTACCTGTTTGAATGTATGTAAGTCTATCAATCATATTGTTATTTACATATGGAACCATCTTAGATAAGTATTGTAAATCATCCGGATTTTGTACACGATGTATAATAAAGTTACTACATTGAGATACAACTGTTTTTGACAACTCACTAGGGCGCTGAGAGGATATTCCCAAGAGCATTCCAAATTTACGACCTTCTTTTGCAATTCTCTCAAAAATATTATATCCAATCACACCATAATTTGTATCATTCTTTATAAATCTATGTGCTTCTTCAATTATAAAGTTAATTGGGGTTTCCGCCTTTACTTCACCCCCCTTTAAATAATCCAATATAAGCTTTGCTAAAACTTTCGTAACTACCTCCGCTGATGAATCATCTAAAGAACTAATATCAAGATCTACAATTTGATTTTCGCCCAACAAGCTTTTAATATACTCTTCAACAGTATTAAACTCTGTCTTTGAAAAAATACGCCCTTGAACTCCATCTTGTAAGCTTTGTAAGCGAGTCATTAGTGTCGATGTATATTCTTGTATTCTTTGTGAACTAATACTCCCTTCATATAAAGTTGCAAACTCAACAGCTTTAATAAAATCAGATAAACTATATGGAACCATAGCTTTCAGAATATTATCTGATATTTCTTGCGCATTTAAAAAAGTCATTAAAAAAGAAATAACCCCTGCTTCATCTATCATAGAACCATAATTAATACCAATTAAATCACCTAATGTTTTATCATCTTTTATAATTGAGCTCATACTAATATCATTTGTTTTAAATTTTGTAACTATAGCTTTAAGTTTATCGGACTTAGATGGTGAGGTATCTGAACTTTGAATAATACCAAGTAAAGTAGATGCTAATATATGATTTTTAATATTAACATCATCTACTTCACAATTATAAAATATTCGAGCAATATCAATTGCCCTTTTTAATACAGGTATTTGTGTTTTTTCTGAAGCATGTAACAAAGTAGCCCAATCATCAGCTGATAATGCCCATACGGGTATTTCAAACTTCTTTTCACCAACCTCATCAGTGCTCATAAGGGAATGTTTTATATTAGAATTAAGCTCATTTAATTTTGAAAAAGCTTTATTATACTCTCCATTCGAATCAATAATTACAAACTTAGCTCCTTTTGCAGAATAATTTTGTTTTTCAAAAATATTTTGTAAAATTTTTGCAATAGTATTTGACTTCCCAGATCCAGTATTTCCAAAAACAGCAAAATGAAAACCAAAGAATTTATCAATATTAACTTTAACTTCATAATCAGGGAAAACAACAGATTTCCCTATGGTAAGTAAAATTTTCCTTGTACTATCAGTTTCCTCCGATACTCTTATCTCTTCTTCACCAACTTCAAGCATAGTAATTAATTCTTTTTGAGAAATCATATAAACAGTTGAAAAAATTAATGGCATTTTAGAAACACCGAAGCAAAATTTGTCGCCTACTATTTCTCCTAATAAATTAAGATATATTTGCCTTTTACTATTAGGTCTAGCCAATTCATTAACATTAGCTGACTGAACTTTCTCATCCACACCAATGATTTCCGCAATAATAGTTCTGCCAATTTCATAAATTGATACATATGATCCTACTTCACCAATAAAAAGTATTCCATCAATAGTATTTATATAATTACCTAAGTCAGAGTTTACATCTACTACTACTCCATTAATCCCTACAGAAGTAATCCTACCAATTTCTCGACTACTCATTAATCCTCACCCTTATTAGCATTCAGTCTATTTAAAATATCATCTAAATCTATTTTTTCTTTAACATCTTCTTGAATTTCAGGCATGGCTTTTTCTACAAAATTTTTAAAGTAATGAATTTTATCATCTGAATTAATAACTATAATACGAGAATCATCCATCCCAATTAATCTTTTTATAGCATCACTTTTCCCGAAAACAACAAGTTTAAATGTTGGTATTGCCAATGAATTTAAAATAAGTCTATTAATATGATCATCTGCAAAACTATAACCTAACGTTATCAAAACACTATTTTTTCTTAATAATCCGGTTTCCATTGCTCTAAACAAATCTGAATATGGAGTCATTAAAGTTGATCTATCTTTTAAAGGAGTAGGATAAATCATAACAGTATCATTTTCACTTATATGCTTATAATCAATCTCTCTAATCTTATTATCTTCTTTAACCCAAGATATAGATCCATGAAGCTTATATAAGTTATAAAAATTGGGCACTCTTTCCCATATGTTTTTAGATAAATTCATATCCTCAACATACGCATACTTATAACTTGCAGGATTAAAGCTTCTTTTATATGTTCCAACAAACCCATTATTATATGGGAATGAAAGTGAATCTAATGCCTGCTCATTATATAGGTCATAATTTGTAGTAAAAATATTAATTGGGCTTTTTCTTCCTCGAAAAACTGTTTTGATATAGAAATTACGATAAAGCTGAAGTACTTCTGCCCCGTGTAACCCACTAATAATTTTATCTCTAATAAATTTCTGTACAATTTTAATTTTATCGCCTATATTCTCATCAATATTTTTTACTCTCCCAGCAGCAACAATACCTCCCATGGTTTCAAGCATGGACTCTAAATTACCGTCAAATTTAGATTGCACATCTTCTTCAGCAATTTTAAAATCTGAATGTTTTTTAAAAAAATCTTCATACAATTTGGCCATGCCGGGTATTCCCATTTCGTTATTATCAACCAAATGACTAGAGCAACCTGCTCCAATTAAAAAATTTAAATTGTCCATTTGTAAAAATTGAGCCAATTCTGTTCTGATTAAATCAATATCAACTTTTGTCTCATTTTTCCCTTTAAAATATGAAATCGTCTTATTATCTAAATCCATAATTAAATCTCAACCCCTTATAATATGTCCTCCAAGTACAAGTTACATTTTTCAATTAACCTAGTATTGCTTAAATATTTTATCCTTCTCCCCTAAAAGTTATAAAAAACCTTCCGATCTATAGTTTATAATTCAATCATATAATAATCCTTCAAAATTTGTTTAAATTTCTTTGATTCAATTTCTTTTGATTTATCTAACATTTTTTTAGAATCAATAAACTCTAATTTATATTTTTTGGGGTGTAGTTTTCTTAAATATTCAACAGCTTCATCTGTATATCCTCCTGTAGACCAATGTTCAAACACAAACTCTTTCTGCGCATAAGCCTCATTAGCATTCAACCAGTACCTTATTAAATATATTTTTTCACTTACCCACTGCTCCATTTCATCTTTACTTATTTTGCTTTTATACCCTTTGCATTCTGCAATTACAACTTTATTCTCATATACAGCTAATACATCAATTTCTCTTTGTTTACCTTGAAAATTGATGATTTTTCCTATATTTAAACTTTTACATTTTTGACCATGATAATATCCAACAGCCATCTCGAATAAATCCCCTCTTAAGTTATTTGTTTTTCCAATAGCCAAACTATTTATCGAGTCTATAAGATTTAAATAAGACTGAGGATTATTTTTTAAAATTGCACCAGCATTTGTAATAGAATTTATTAAGGCTTCTATTAATTCTTTATAACCATGACCAAACATCTTATCAACTAAAGCAATAATAATACCTTTTGCCTTTAACTTTCTAAATATATTCTCATTCAAATAGTCTGTTACCAAAAAAGGTAGAAATGTGGGCATTGTTGTAATACTTCTTAATACTTCAATTTTCTTTAAGAAAAAATCAATATCAACTTCATTCTTTGTATTACCAATCAAAACATCTGCTACAACAAATCCAGGAACTATATTTCCTTTATTATATTTTACAAGTGTTGATACATATGAAGGCGATACGTACGCCCATGAAAACTTTCCAAACTCGGAATAATATGTTGCAGTGTTATAGGATGTTAACCCTATACCTCTAGCCCAATCATTAAGTTGATTTAAAAGAAAATTCTCAACTATCTCTAAAGATTTAGAATGTTGATGATTTTCTTTTGGACAAATCTTAGAATTAAGTTCATAATTATTTCCATTATCATAAATAATTTCTAAATCAATTAACTCCCTTATCATAGTATCGATACGTTTATGTCCTTTTAGATTTTTAGTTGGACTAAACGAAAAAGCTGGCAATCGATCTTTATTAATAGAACCATAATGATATTGAATAGAGTTAATAATTGCATAATATTTTTTACCTGATAATTCAAGTGATTCAATTAAAGCATCATAAAATTCAGGTTTTTTATAAATTTTTTTATGATAAAAAAAGGTTTGATTATCAGAAAACAACCCTTTTATTCTATTTATTGGGTCCTTTAATCTAGACAAGCGTTTACGTGCAGTCTCTTCACTTACCTTATCATTTTCTACAATTAACGCTATTAACTCACTAGAAAGTTTAGGCCCTTCTATTTCTATTATTTTCTTTAAATCATACATATGTCACGACTCACTATTTATAATATAAAACTAATCAAGAGGATATATAATAAAATTTAGCAATTAAGCATTTTATCAACATTCCTTTATGTTCTAGTGTTTAAACATTACTTCATAAGCATGAATGAAAAGCCGTTCTAACACAAACATCTAAAACTATTCATATTTTTCTATTATATTTTCAAAAAAGGCTATAAACCCACGTTTATAGCCTTCTATTATAAAATATTTTATTCCCACTCAATTGTAGCAGGTGGTTTAGATGTAATATCGTATACGATACGGTTGATGTGTTGTACTTCGTTTACGATACGACGGGAGATTGTGTCCAATACGTCGTAAGGGATGCGCGCCCAGTCAGCAGTCATGAAGTCTGTTGTTGTTACGCCACGCAATGCCAATGTGTAATCGTATGTACGGAAGTCACCCATAACGCCTACAGTACGTGTAGATGTTAATACTGCAAAGTATTGGTTGATGCTACGATCAAGACCAGCTTTTGCAATTTCGTCACGGAAGATGTAGTCCGCATCACGCAAGATGTCGAGTTTGTCTTTCGTGATTTCGCCCATTACGCGGATTGCAAGACCAGGACCTGGGAATGGTTGACGCCATACGAGGTAGTCAGCCAAGCCTAATTCAGAACCAAGTTCACGCACTTCGTCTTTGAAGAGGTTGCGCAATGGTTCGATAAGGCCTTTAAAGTCTACAACTGCAGGCAAGCCGCCTACATTGTGGTGAGATTTGATAACTTCTGCTTCGCCAGTACCGGACTCAATAACGTCAGGGTAGATTGTACCTTGCGCCAAGAAGTCAACGGAGCCGATTTTACGACCTTCGTCTTCGAATACGCGGATGAATTCTTCGCCGATAGCTTTACGTTTAGCTTCTGGATCTTCAAGACCAGCCAATTTATCTAAGAAACGTTTTTCTGCATCGACGCGGATGAAATGCATGCCGGAATCTTTGAAAGCTGCTTCAACTTCGTCGCCTTCGTTTTTACGCATTAAACCATGGTCAACAAAGATACAAGTCAATTGGTCCCCAACAGCTTTAGAAATAAGAGCTGCCGCAACGGAGCTGTCTACACCGCCAGACAATGCTAACAATACTTTACCATCCCCTACAGTGTTACGGATTTCATCAATAGCAGTTTTTGCATAGTTTGCCATTGTCCATGTGCCTGTGAAACCACATACTTCATACAAGAAGTTGTGAAGCATTTCTTTACCATGTTCAGTGTGCAATACTTCTGCATGATATTGCATAGCGTATAATTTGCGTTCTTTATTTTGCATAGATGCAACAGGGCAGTCTTTTGTATGCGCAATGATTTCGAACCCTTCAGGAACTTTTGCTACATAGTCAACGTGGGACATCCACACAACTTGGTCTTCGTCCAAGCCTTTGAACAATGGAGATGTAGTGTCCACTTTAGTAGGTGTTTTACCAAACTCACGGTTGTCCGCAGATTTAACTTCGCCACCCAATGTATGCGCCATAAATTGCATACCATAGCACATGCCAAGAACTGGAATACCAAGTTCAAAAATCTCTTTTTCGATTTTTGGAGAGTTTTCTTCATACACGCTGTTAGGGCCACCTGTGAAGATGATACCTTGCGGTTTTAATTCTTTAATTTTGTCCAGCGCTTTGTTGTATGGATATACTTCGCAGTATACGTGATTTTCACGAACACGGCGCGCGATCAATTGATTATATTGACCACCAAAGTCAACAACAATAACAAATTCCTTGTTTTCCATGCCTTCCTCCATATGCATCTATTTGTGAAAGTATATTCACTATTTTTTAATACCCTTACATTTCTGTACTGGCGGTGCGTTTTCTCGAACAAAACGCTAAATTTCATTACATTTCATTATACCATACGAAGTATATGGACTCCATATATTCCGTATGAAATTTATGATTAATATTTTAATGTTCGGATTTTAGTTTTACTCTATACAAAACTCAATACAATGAGATGACCTATAAGAGGCTCTACCCTTTCAAGAGACTATTCTTTATCAGTCTCACGTTTAGACATCTTTACAGCTCCTACAGGACAGATGGAGTAACAATCGCCACATCCGATACAACCTTTACCTATATTAAACCGAGTCTCCCCTTGGGTAATGCATTGAACAGGACAATCTACCGCACATGCACCGCACTTAACACAAGTATCATCTATATTAAACTTTAGATTTCCCATTCCACATCACCTCCTATGGAGTTAATAAAACTAACTTAGCATCCGTTCTAATATCAGCTGAAACCATATATTCCCTTTAATCGCCTTTCAATCAATCCTATAACTATAAAACTGACTAGATGACTAACGGACAAACGAAAATATATAGTTTTTTCAGATACTACCAGTTAAAAGTATTTATTTTTAACTGGTGGTATCTCAAATACAGATATATCTAACCATATCAAAAATAATGTGATTTATTTTTAACTGGTAGTATCTCAGATTTGCACATATCGAGCACAATCCAGATTAGAAAGATTTACTTTTAACTGGTAGTATCTCTAATTTGAGATATGATTACTGTTTTTTTAGTAATTCATTGTTATATGCAATAGCTGAATAGATTGCTTTGGCTACGCCATGATGGTTATTATCCGTCGTCACATAACGCGCTGCTTCTTTAATATTTGGTTTCCCATTGCCCATAGCTACGCTAGCACCTGCAAAACGCAGCATGGATAGGTCGTTTTCACTATCCCCCATGGTCATGACTTCATCGGGACTAAATTTCCAATGATTTGCCAGTGCTTCTACAGCGGTCCCCTTTGTGGTATGTGGTAGTACGAATTCAAGATTACCTTCACTAGAGAGCAGTACATCATAAAAGCGTTCACGACCTGTACCATCATGAGACATACCTTGATATTCATCACGCAAATCTTGTAAGATTCTTTGGCGCATAGGCTCATCGCCGTAAAAGATTTGCATCTTCTCAGGGCCTTCGTCTAAGGATTCCATATGAGCTAGTAAATCAGGCACCATAGTTCGTGTTGCCAAAATAAATGGACGGATATTAGGTCTAAAGAAGAAATTAGACTGTTCTACTTCACATTCAGATAAGTTATCATTTGCTGCTTCATCACCTTCAGCTAAGGCATAGTGATCATGGGTTTCACCAGGTAGATGTTCCTCAGGTACACCAAGTTGAGGATGATTCATTAAGCTAGGTAGATGATTATCCATGAGTCCAACCGAACCTTTTGTATTAGGCGATTTACGTTCACTAGCACATGCGCTTAATCGTTCAGGCGTAATGCATCTGGACGGTGGATACATACCAAAGATTTTATCTTTCACATAAGCCTCTACATAAACACCATAGGTTAAAAGTTTGTGCAACAAATAGAGTGCTTGTTCTTTATCAAAGGTTACATGGAACAAACTACGGTTTTCTTCCTTGTCCATTACATAGGCCCCATTGGTACACATGAAATAGCGTAAACATGGTAGTTTCTCGATAACATCATTCATCTCATTCCAAGCGCGACCAGAAGCGATAGCTACGCGAATGCCACTTTCACGAGCGGCACGAATAGCCTCAATAGCCTCATCAGGAATTGTTTTTGCATCGTTAACTAATGTGCCATCAACATCAGAGGCTATGAATTTAATAGGCTGGTCACCCTTGAGACCTATGTAGTTTTTAATTTGTAATGTTTCAGTTGAGGACATGATGTCTCCTTTAATACGGTATATAAATGGATAGATATTATTGTAAATCAGTAGTACAGTAATAGTTACAAATATATCTGTTAAAAGAATACACAGATAGTATGTAAGACATAGATAGTATATAAGGCATAGATAGGAAGTGAAATCATATGCGTATCATAATTGATCGAGATGCAGTTTGTGCAGGCGATGATATAAATCATCATCGGGAGGAATTTGTCGTTCCAGATGATATCACTATCGCTGGTTTATTTGAATTCCTTGAGTTTAAGTACATTCCAGTCATCGCGGGAAATAACGTGGTCTGGACGCTCTATTATCACGACCGTGAGTTAGGTGCCTATTTCACCAAAATTCAGAGCTTTATAAACGGAAACATCTCATTATCATCCATCATTAATAAATCTGAAAAAGACCACGAATTCTATCTACACTATTACAGCCATCCTGATAGATATAGAAAGCACTTTATTTAGATGCATTAAATTCAGCTACAATCTCTTCTAATACTGCTGGGTTTTCTACCAAACTTAATAATGTACGACCAATAATATTGGCTCCATCAAGGATTGTTTGTTCAATGGTTGGTTCTAGCATAGCGGCTGCGAATTCTTTAGAGTGGCATACTTTATCGTCCCCAGCAAGTCGTAATTTAGGGTGGAACGCCGCACATTGATAGCTCACATTACCGATGTCGGAGCTACCGCCGAGGGCTGCTGGTCCTGGTTCAAAGTCTAGGCCCATATCTGCCATGACCGCTTCAATAAGAGCAGTACCACGGTGGTTTTGGTTCATATCATCATAGGGATTGCCGTAAAATTCTATATCCACTGTTGTTCCAGTACAAAGGGCAGCCCCTTCAAAGATTTTCTTAATCTGTTCAGATAAGCCATTCAAATAGTCCCGTTCTGTATGACGTACGGTTACTTCTAACTCGCCAAACTCAGGGATAACATTAGATGCAGTCCCACCGGCAATGATCCATGTGCCGATGCGCGTTTCAGGTCGCACTTGTTGGCGCATCATATCCATCGCGTGAATAGCAAGTTGTACGCCGTTTACCGCATTAATGCCGTTCCAAGGCTCACCTGCTGCATGGGCTGGTTTACCATGATAGCGTGCACGGAAACAGTCTAGTGCCAAGAATTGTGAATTAGGTCGTGTTTCTTCACCATCGAGGTGAACCATGATAGCTAAATCATAGTCTTTAAACACGCCTGCATTACACATATCCACCTTGCAACCTGTGGCTTCTTCATCTGGTGTACCGATAATATCAATGTCCATATTGAAAGCAACGCCGTCTTGTTGCATTTTGCGTAGCGTTAATGCTGCGAGTACACTCAGGGAGCCGCTCGCACAGTGACCGCATGCATGCCCTACTTCAGGCAACGCATCATATTCACAGAGGATAGCCAAACGGCCTTTAGGGTTATCTACTTTTACAGGAGATGCCTTAAATGCTGTTGGTAGATTACAAAATTCATAAGTTACATCCATACCATATTTTTCAAGAACAGCACCAATCGTTTTTACGGTCTCAAATTCATGACTAGAAAGCTCTGGGTTCTTAGCTAATGTATAGTTAATAGCAAACGCATCAGGTGCAAAGCTTTTACAAAGATCTGAAAAGGTATTCGTAAGGGACATATTACCTCCATGTATATATCCAAATTATTGTAAAGAATTTTAGTACTCTACAATAAAGAATAGAAAACTCATTTACTCTTAATTATACAATGTTATTGCCTATTATTGTAAAATTCCGTACAATATAAACAGAATTTGATAAACCATGTATATGGATGTTTGAGGAGGTTTCTATGTTTAAGTTCAAAAAGTTGACAGCCATCGCCCTCGTAGCGGTAGCAGCAATGGGTTTATTGGCTGGTTGTGGTAATGACAAACCAAAAATGACACAACAAGAAGGTGTATTGCGTGTAGGTTCTGAAACTACATTCCCACCATTCGAATTTACTGAAGGCGACAAATACGTTGGTTTCGACGTTGATTTGTCCGAAGCAATTGCTAAAAAACTTGGTTTAAAAATGGAATTCAAATCCATGGGCTTCGATGCTTTGATTCCAGCAGTTCAATCTGGCGATATCGACATGATCGCAGCAGGTATCAATGCTACACCTGAACGTGAAAAAGCATTGGACTTCTCCGATGTATACTTCGACCAAGGTGGTTTCATCACAGTTGTTCGTAAAGACAACACAACAATCCACAATATGGATGAATTAGCAGGTCATACTGTAGGTGCTCAAATCGGTACAATCCCTGTTGAAATGGCTCAAAAAATCCCTAACACAACAGTAAAACAAATCGATTCCAATGCTAATATCTTCATGGAATTGAAAGCTGGTACAATCGACGGTGCTATCATCGATAATGCAGTGGCTATGTACTACCTCAAACAAGGTGCTGATCAAGACCTTAAACTCGTAGGCGAACCTACTAAAGCTGAAGGTACAGTTCTTGGCGTTAAAAAAGGCAACAAAGCTTTACAAGAAGCTGTTAACAAAGCTCTTAAAGAACTTAAAGAAGACGGCACTTACCAAAAAATCTACGACAAATGGTTCGGCGATTACAACAAAAAATAATATCTATCCCTATGAACTAGGATAAATATGACCCCTCTAAAAGGCTTCAAGGCTCACATATATTGTGACACTGAAGTGCTTTTAGAGGGGATTTTTTATTCTAATCCCTCTTTTACGGTCCCTCGCGTTCGTTATATAATAAATACGTATTCTATAGTAAACGTAACTAATTAAAGGAGGCCTTATGGCACAGTACTTTACGGAACGCCTACAAAAGGTCTTCCACATGATTTTTAAATCCTACAATCAAGAAATGGCCCAAGAAGGTTTGCGCCAATTAGAGCTGATTGTAAATAATCAACATACTCCTGAGCAGCCGAATCATCGAGCGTTGAGAAACGATATGACTACCTCTCTGGAAAACGAAATCGACACCAAAGAGGACGCATTAAAAATAGCTAATGATCCAGAGGCTCGCGAGATAGCTGATGCGTATGCTTTGTTGGCTCGTATCTACGCAGGTCCACGCTTTACATGGGAGGAATCAAACTTCCCGGAAAACAACATGCGTACTTATCAATGCTTGCATGACAGCATTCGCCGTTGTAGTCCTATTGGTACCTTACAAGCATTGCGTATCAATGGAACTATTACACCTACGGTTGAAAAGGATATGTTAATATCCTTTGACGATGCGTTTCGTATTGTTTATGACTACGCGGAGCAAGGTGATGCCTTCTGCCAATACATTATAGGCAATGTCTTTTTCTGGCGTGATGATGACCGTATTAGACTTGCAAGGGATATGATTACACCACCGCGCCTAAGTTTGGCGAAACGTATCCAACAAAGCTTCCAAAAAGGTTCTATACAGGAACGCCTTATAGCCTTACAAGGTACTATTTCCAACGAAACATTACAGGAAAATGCGACTAAACTAGCCAAGGAATGGTTTAACAAAGCGCTCGATAACGGGCTCGCCATGTTCCAAGGCAATTTACGCAACATCTATATCGACGAAGGTGATTTTAATAATGCGCGTCGCGTAGCCTTAACTGCTGCTGAACTAGGTAATCCTACGATGATGCTCTACACCGGTCTAGACTGTCATGAAAACGGAAAATTTGGGGATGCTTTCACATGGTTTACGAAAGGTGCCTCCCTAGGTCAAGCTGAAAGCACCGCTGAATTAGCGGATTATTACTATCATTTCTATGATGCCAAAGAGCTACGCAGAGTCATTCCTTATGATCCGGTAAAAGCAATTGGACTCTACCGCCGTGCAGCTACTAAATATTTCAGTGATGCCGGCTATGCCGCCTTACAAGCTGCCTTTGGCTATATTTTTCACATCGGTCACCTACCGCTCGACTGGGGCCTCATTGCAGACTTAACCCATATGGCAGCCACAAAAGAGCGCTTTATGTTCTCCTTGCCATATATTGGTTATATGCGCATCCACGGCTTCGGTGTAACGAAAAATATACGCTTTGGTGTACAATCCTTAACACGTGTACTAGAAGAAGAAAAACGCGCCCTAGAAGAGGAAGCCCGCGTTCTCTTTTACGATATTACACGGGCTTTAACGCGCGTTGCCTTAGGGTACGCCTATGAAAAAGGGTATGTCACAGGAAAACCTGATTTGGATTCTGCAGTAGCCTATTACGAAGAATCCCATCAATACATACTATCTCATAAAGCAAACCTCGATGAAGAGTTAAAAGATATCCCTATCGATGATGAAGCAGAGGAACGCTTAGCAGCCTTTGAAGAGGTCGATGGCCATTGGCGTTATAAGGAAGGTATTACAGAGTCTACTACAACAGTACGTCCTGGTCATACGGAATGGCCTCAAAATGCAGCTCGCTTATCTGTAAACATGGATGACTTCTTATGGGACACCACCTTATATGATTGGCAAACCATTGAGCACGCCTTAGCATCACAAGACGAAATGAAGCTAAGCTTTTACAATCATTTCCTATCCGTTCCAGATAAATTACGCAACATCTTTAAACTAGATGTAAAGCGTATGCCACGTGATACGTACCAAGTCAGAATACATGGTTATGACCCATCAGAAGGTCAAGAGACCATTTACCGAGCACCGCTCAAGAAAGAGAATGCCATTCAGCTATTAAAAGACCTCTATGATACGCACCAATTACCTGCATTAGGTGATAACTGGTCTATTGAAAAGAACGAAGAAAAACCAACGTGGCACTATGTACTCGACGTAGATCAACAAGCGTTCTTGCTTGAAGAATACGACGATGCGAATGCCATGATACAAACCGCATTACAAGGCTTAAAAGACAAAAAGTACGAACAAATTAATGTCCGTACCCATGACTTTATTGGCCCCTCCTATTTTATTTTCAGAGGCAATCACGCAAATCCTTTTAGGGTGCAACTCTATCTGAAAGAATCCATGCGCCACTCCATCGACAAGGATGGTAAACCTCTCGATACACCAGGCAATACCTATTTATTTGAACAACAATTAGGTAACGAAGTATCCTTAAACTACTGGATTCAAAAAACAATCAACACCTTGGAAATACCTGAGCTAGACAATTGGAAAAAACTCAGTGTGCCTAAGGCATTACAATAAAAATGACCCAGAACATAAAAGGAGCTAGTACAGAAAGTACTAGCTCCTTTTTATAACCTATAAATAGACTAAACTATTATAAATGATCATGAGGGTAATGAATACGGAAATTCCTATAAACCAACATCAACAAACTGCTGCTCATAAATATTTTCCACAGTTTCTTGTACAACCATATCGCTACGATGTACCTTATCAAGCATCTTGGAACGAGCCGTTGTAATCACGCTTTCACTATGTTTACCACCACGCCAAGCAAACTTAGATGTGCCGATGGTATATTTCAAGGTCGCATAAGGACCACTCAAATGATGAGATGCTGTTTTGTAACCCGCATCAAGAGTAAGATGTGGTGTAATATGGAATTCTGCACCCACGTTAAACCCTTTAATAGCATCGCGCTTATTTAATTTATAATAGCCTACTCTTACAGCCTCTCTACCACGCCAATTATAATAGTCTGCATAGACACGAGCCCAACGAGCATTTTTGAAAGTTCGTGAGTATCCTACATCAAATCCACTGGCAGCAACCTTTTCTGATAGCATCCAATGATTTTCATAAGCAGCTATACCATAATTATAAAGACTTTGATCAGGATCCATACCATATGGATACAATCCTGCAGGATCACCTAATACAACACTACGGCCATGGAGACCTATATATTTTCTATCATCAGTCCCTAGATTTCGGTACAGATTAGCATGAAATTCATTAAGGCCTGCCACATATTCTACACCGCCACTAACACGCTTATAGCCACCTTTAAACACATGGTCATAGAACGCATTAACACCAACATAAGCATGTTCACCTTTGCTAAGACGACGATAGCCAATGCCAATATTAGCATTCATTCCTAATGATTCTTCCGTATCTGTTTGCTTATCATGTGTTATAAACGTCCCTGCAGGTCTGGCTGGCTCCAAATAACTATCTAATTTATAAGATGAAATCTTTTCTCCACTGCGCCCAATACGACCTTGTACAAAGACAACGCTTTTAGCGTTTTCATCATAATGGGTTATAGGTTGCAAGGTCTCAATATACAATTTATTGATTGCAGTAGATTTTGAATTTTTCGAAGTTACAGTATTTAGATCATCATGTCTCATCGATGATTCACCAACATAATGGTGCTGACTATGCGTCTCTTTCGAATCTTTCATACCAATGCCAACTACGATATCTGTACGCTCCATCCAATTAGAACGAACAGCTTCATGTTTAGCCGCATTCACTTCTGTAGTAGAAACTGCAATACCTTGTCCATGCCCATTTTGTACATCTGCTGCAAAACCTGTAGCACTAAACGCACATGCTACAGCACCTAAAACCATTGCTTTTATCATTAATGTCTTACTCATATAAATTACTTCCCTATTATTACATGTCTTATTTAATATCTATAATCTAAACTACAGAGGTATTATAGATGATCGATTGGCGCTAAATAATCATATTCAATGTCATCAAAGGACTCTACAATCATGTCTTGACGACGTACCTTATCTAGCATTTTAGAGCGAGCTGTAGTAATCGTATCATCACTATGCTTACCACCCCAGAAGGCAAATTTAGATGTGCCTAATGTATATTTAAGAGTGCCATACATACCTTTCGACATGTTATTAGCATTGTTATACCCAATATCTAAAGATATATGTGGTGTCAACTGTAATTCAGCACCAATTTTAATGCCTTTATAATGGTTAGCATTTCGTGCAGTAAACCATGGCACGGACCAATGACCTGGACGTCCCCAATTATATTCTTGTCTATGGCTAAATCCATTGCCGTTCCAACGATAACCATTTACATAGGCACGAGCCCAACGTGCATTTTTAAAGGATCTTACAATCCCTATTTCATAGCCATCTAACACGCCACCACCTACATAGGTATTATAATTTTCACTAGGAATGGTATTATATGGGAATGTATCTGGATAGCCATTAGGATACAACCGTTTAGGATATGGATTACCGCCACCGCCTTTTACGGGTTCCTTATCACCAAGGCCTCTATACACATTGGCATACACTTCGTTGAGACCATTCACATACTCTACACCACCGCTGATACGATTGTAATTTCCTGTGAAAGCACGATCTACAAAAGCGTTAACACCTACATAGGCATGTTCATTTCGGCTAAGACGTCGGTAGCCAATACCAACAGTACCAATAATTCCTAATGTTTCGGATGATTTTTCATCCGTATTTATTTTTGTATAAGAAGTTTGTCCATAGCGATTAATTGTTAATTCAGGAAGAAGATAACCACGCATTTCTTTCGACGCTATTTTCTCACCGCCGCGCCCAATGCGCCCCTGTACAAACAGAACACTTTTACTGTTCTCATCATAATGGGAAATAGGCTGCAATGTTTCTATATAGGCCTTCGTTAGATTGCCGTAATCAGATTGCTTATTATAAATGGTATTCAGATCATCTGTTAAAAAATAACCTTTATCTAATTTGGAATGACCTCCAGACTGTACACCTACCGCAATATCCGTACGATCCATCCAATTGGAACGAACCGCTTCATGCTTAGCCCCATTTACTTCTGTAGTAGAGTCTGCAATACCTTGGCCATGTCCATTTTGTACATCTGCTGCAAAACCTGTAGCACTAAATGCACATGCTACAGCCCCTAAAACCATAGCTCTAAATACTAACTTGCTTATCATATATTACTGTCTCCCCACTAGCCTTTATAAGTGATCATAAGGTACAACCATCCAGAATTCTTCATAGGTATTACCTACTCGCATTGGGCTGCGATCTACTTTATCTAACATTCTAGCCCGTGCATTGGTAATAGTATCATCACTATGCTTACCACCATGCCAAGCAAACTTGGATGTACCTAAGGTGTATTTAACAAAGCCATAAGCCCCACTAGAGTTGTTATTGTCTGATGTATACCCTACATCTAGAGAAATATGTGGTGTAAGTTGTAATGTAGTACCAGCTTGCCAGCCGTGGCTTTTACCAACATTAAGAGTTAAGGCAGGACCTTCACCATGTGTTGTGGCGCCTAAGCCATTCCAATGATAAGCTCCTACATAAGCACGTGCCCAACGAGCATTCTTAAAGGTGCGTGCATAGCTTACATCATATCCGGACAATGCTTTTTGAGACTTGTAAACTGTATAGCCTGCAGTACCACCATCTAGCAAGAATTCAAAATAACCTTCATATAAAGGTACATTATAAGGTTCAGATTTTGTACTATTTAATCCCTTATAGATATTAGCGCGAACTTCGTTAAAGCCAGATACATATTCCAAGCCACCGCTAATACGGTTATATTTTTTCGAGAAGGAATGATCATAAAACGTATTCACACCTACATACGCATGTTCATGTTTACTGAGAATCCGATAGCCTAACCCTACATTAGCAACAGTTCCTAATGATTTAGTATTATGATGTTCTTCAGGTCTATACCGTTGTTCGCCTTTTTTAGTAACTGGATTGTATGGATACCAATATCCCCCATTGCCACCAGAGAAATAGCTAGCTTGATCCTCTTGTCCGCCTTTACCGATGCCACCTTGTACGAATAGAACTGATTTAGAGTTTTCATCATAATGGGTTAATGGTTGTAATGTTTCTACCGAAACTTGAGCCCCTACCTTAGATTGGGTACCGACTATAATATCTGTACGATCCATCCAACTAGAGCGAACCGCTTCATTCTTAGCCCCATTTACTTCTGTAGTAGAATCTGTAATACCTTGGCCATGTCCATTTTGTACATTTGCTGCAAAACCTGTAGCACTAAACGCACATCCTATAGTCCCTAACACCAACGCCTTAATAATTATGTTTCTTCTCATGACTTATACGCTCCCCTCGTTTTGCATAAGAAATAAAACCACACAACACTGCCCGTTCTTCACGTTCATTTCATGGTTAATTCATCTTCATTATAGGTATGCTTGTTTCTATAGTCAATATAACTCCTTATAGTTAAACGACACTTAAAGATTCTCTAAATCATTATGTTACAAATTGATTTCTATTTTCAGGCATAAGAAAAAGACCACCCGCAAGCTGGGTGGTCTTTTTTCTGGGGAATGAAATTGTTATTTGAATAAAGGCAAGATTGCGTTTGCTAAACCAGTAAGTGCAGCCAAAATTGCTTTAACGATAGTTGCTACCATTGCTCTTCCTCCTTCTCATATAAGCACAATAACTAAACTAACTATAAACATCTTAAACTAGGATATTAAGTTTAATATGAAATGAGTAAATTTTTACACATTAATTTTTCATGAGGAAAATAATAAAGTACTAATTATGATAGATAGTTTTATGAGAAAGATAGCATACAATGAATTCATAATTCTATATATTTTCTTAATATTTTGTAAACTAGCATAAATATGACTTAGAAACTCAGCTATAATAGAAAAACCCTTCTCTACATTCCCAGTTCAAACCGAACTAAAGAATATTAGAGAAGGGTTTCTATAAATTATCTTGTTTCCTATCTATAATTATAGGGATTTAACAACCTCTGCACAACGGTGGCAAAGTGTAGGATGTTCGCTATCTTGACCTACTGTATCGCGGTGGATCCAGCAACGTTCACATTTTTCAAGTTCAGATGGAGCAACTACTGTCGCAACGCCTGTTTCTTCGTCTTTTACAGCCTCTGCTGGTGCAGCGCCATTTACGATGTGAGCTTCGGATACGATAACGAGTTTAGCTAAGCCGTCTTCACCAAGAGCGTTCAATGCGTCGAATGCAGCACCTTCAGCATATACTGTAACGGACGCATCCAATGGGTGACCGATTGTTTTGTTTTGACGAGCCAATTCCAATGCTTTTTGTACGGATGTACGCAAGTCTAACAATTGGTTCCATTTATCAGCCAATTCTTGGTTGAAGTGTTCAGGATGACCTTGTGGCCAATCTTGAAGCATAACGGATTCAGGCATGCCTTCTTCTTTAGGCATGTATTTCCAAACTTCTTCTGCTGTGAAGGAAAGTACAGGAGATACCATTGCTACCAATGTTTTCAAGATTTCGTACATTGCTGTTTGCGCAGAACGACGAGCTACGTTGTTTTTGCTTTCAGCATACATAGTATCTTTCATTACATCAAGGTAGATGGAGCTCAAGTCTACTGTGCAGAAGTTATGAATTGCATGGTACAACATGTGGAATTCATAGTTTTCGTACGCTTCAGTAACCTTTTGGCGTACCTCTTCTAAGCGCAACAATGCCCATTTATCGAATTCAGACATATCTGCGTAAGCCACTTTGTCAGTGTTTGGATTGAAGTCATCCAAGTTGCCTAATAAGAAGCGGAATGTATTACGGATCTTACGGTATACTTCGGATAATTGTTTTACGATGTCTTTGGACAAACGTACGTCTGCTTGGTAGTCTGCGGAGGATACCCACAAACGCATAACATCAGCGCCGTATACGTCGATGATGTCGCTAGGAGCTACTGTATTACCTACAGATTTAGACATTTTGCGACCTTCGCCGTCCACAACGAAGCCGTGAGTCAATACGGAGTTGTATGGTGCTTTACCTGTTGTTGCTACTGCAGTTAACAAGGAAGAGTTGAACCAACCGCGATGTTGGTCAGAACCTTCAAGGTACATAGCACATGGTACATCTAAGCCGTTAACTTCAAGTACGCCAGCCCAAGAGGAACCGGAGTCGAACCATACGTCCATGATATCAGTTTCTTTTTTGAACTCATCATGACCGCAATGAGGACATTTGAAGCCTTCTGGTAACAATTCTTTTGCACTGTGAGCCCACCAAGCATCGGAGCCTTCTACAGCTACTTTTTCTTGTAATGCTTTGATAGTATCATCGTTGATGATGTGCTCGCCGCAGCTTTCACAATAGTAAATAGGAATTGGCACGCCCCAAATACGTTGACGGGAAATTACCCAGTCACCACGGTCGCGAACCATGTTGAAGATACGGTCATGGCCCCATTTAGGAATCCATTGTACTTGATTGTCGATCGCATCTAGAGCTTGTTGACGGTAACCATCTACAGAGGAGAACCATTGCTCTGTGGCACGGTAGATTACAGGGTTTTTACAACGCCAGCAGTGAGCGTATTGGTGACGCAAGCTAGATTTGTGAAGCAATGCATTGTTGTGCGCCAAGATTTTGATTACAGGCACTTCTGCATCGTGAATTTCTACGCCAGCCAATGGGAATTCAGTATCGCCATAACGGTTGTCATCTACTTGTTTAGTGTAGTTACCAGTTTCATTAACAAGGGATACGATAGGAAGTTCAGTTTTACCTTCCTTGTTATAACGCATAACGATGTTAAAGTCGTCTTCACCGTGTGCAGGAGCTGTATGTACGCAACCAGTACCTGCTTCAAGTGTTACATGATCGCCACACAATACAGTGGATGTGCGTTCTACGAATGGATGTTTGAATTCAGCCAATTCTAAGTCTGCGCCAGAGAAACGATTTACGATTTCGTAGTCTTCGATGCCGATATCTTTCATAGCTGCATCAACGAGTTCAGTGGCCATCAAGTAGTATTCGTCGCCTACTTTTACCCAGCCGTATTCAAGGTCAGGGTTAACGGAAATAGCTACGTTGGCAGGCATTGTCCAAGGAGTAGTTGTCCAAATAACGGAGTATGCTTGTTTTGGATCTACGCCAGCTGGCAATGTAACCTTTTTCTCAGATACGTAAGGGAATTTTACGTAGATGGAGAAGGATTTTTTCTCAGCATATTCGATTTCTGCTTCTGCCAATGCAGTTTCACAGTGTGTACACCAGTATACAGTTTTAAGCCCTTTGTAGATATGGCCGCGTTTTGCCATTTCGCCGAAGATACCAAGTTGTTTTACTTCGAACTCAGGGCGCAATGTCAAATAAGGGCGATCCCATTCACCTAATACGCCAAAGCGAATGAAGTCTTGTTTTTGAGTTTCTACGCATTCCAATGCATATTCCTTACATTTGTTGCGCAAGTCCAATGGAGCCATTTCATGACGGTTAAGACCAGTATTTTTAATAACCGCATGCTCGATTGGCAAACCGTGTGTATCCCAACCTGGGATATAACGTGTATAGTGACCAGTCATAGTCTTGTATTTCATGATGATGTCCTTCAACGTTTTGTTGAGGGCATGACCGATGTGCAATTTACCGTTCGCATATGGAGGGCCATCATGCAAAATGAAAGGTTTTGCGTCTTTACGCAATTCCAAACGTTTTTGATAAATTTTGTTGTCTTCCCAGAATTTTAAGATTTCTGGTTCGCGCTTAGGCAAATTGCCGCGCATTGGGAATTCTGTTTCAGGCAAATGTAACGTCTTACCGTAATCCATGATGTGCTCCTTTTACATAAAAAAATCGCCCGTCCCCGAAGGGACGGACGTAATATCCGTGGTACCACCCTACTGACCTTCTGTGAAAGCTAGCGCCACCGCATATTCTGCAATCGTCACACCATGCGCCTGCATGATGGTAACTTATAGGACGCAACTCATCACATAACTATGAAAGCCACTTAAACATATAACGGTGTTCACCGGCGGCGTTGCCGCTTGCTCCAAAGTGATCCGCAAATCTCTAGATTTCCAAACCTTTCAGCCCATGAGTTTGGTCTCTACTAAATCCGTCTGAGACGTGCCGTCTTTTTCAACGCAATATTCATATAATAGATAATTATAGGGCTCTCGAGGGTAGATTGTCAAATATTTCATTACCTAATTTTACAAAGATTTTAAAGTCTTAATAACTAAAACAGCCTCTTTCACCATGCAAGAAGCTGTTATTTGTATATATATTTTATTTTTTTACATCACACTTGTCGTTAACAATCGATCTACCAGGAACCACAGCACAAAGATTGCACATAGTAATCCTGCTGTAAGGCCTGTGGTAGGTGTAGCATCAATCAAACCAATTTCATGAGCCATTTGTTTTGTAAGAATAACATGCCCTGTTGGTAATCCAAAACGGTTTGTATGGCTTTCACCAGGAAGAGCCATTAACACTAACAATATAATTGTACCAATAACAGGAACGAGTCCCACAAAGACAAGTCCACCAGAGCGCCCTTGATCGTGCAAGCGTCGTACTGCAACAGCTACGCTAGGGATGACCATAACGACGGACATAAGCACAAGAATGACTAGCCCGAAGCCAACGCCAACCACACTAGAGAGCGGACTGATATAGCTCAAGAATGCACAGGTGAATAGAATAGCTACAAATAGCAATTGATACACCAAAAAGAAATTCCAATATTCGCTACGGCTAGCACGCCCTTCAAAGTCAGCGTATTTATAAACAAAACATTGTTTAAAGTTTTCAATCATGCCTAGACTATATTTATCTAACGAAATGGGTGCTTTACGAATACGTCCACAGTTTGGACAGTATCGTTCACTTTTTAACACCTCGTGTCCACAATAGGGACAAGGTCTCATACTAAACTCCTTCCATTCACAGCAGGAAACAGTGAAGCTCATAAAGTCCTGTTGTTCTTAACACATATAGTAACTTAGATATGTTGTAACGTAACCATATCTATATTTTTAAATTCATCTTTATTTCATTTTACTACAAAGTGTTATATTGTCTATAAAGGAGTTGTTAAACTTTTATAAAATAAAATAATAAGTATGCTATTTGATACAGGTTATTACTATATATAGCCATTGGCATTAATGCCATACCATAATATATCACCGATAGTATCACCAAAGACGATGGATTGAAGAACAAAGATGGTAATGCCCATAACCCAGTCTTGTTTTCGAGATGGAGTTGCTTCAAGCCCTGTAGATTCACTTATATTCCTAGTAATAGGTATATAGGCAGTTCTTTCACCGTAACCATTCTCTCCTTCATCGCCTCGTTTCAATTCATAGTTCAAGAATATAAAGAAGCCTATAATGGGAATAAAGGAAAGCAGTTGAGTCCAGCCGCTACGGCCAATATCATGCATACGTCGCGTTGTGATGGCGATATTGGGAAGCACGAAAAATAAAGTGACTAACAACCTAATTGTATCAATAATAGACTCGAAGTTATAAAGACCAATACCTTTACAAAGAATGGCTACAACCCCTAGTGTTCCTTGAACCATCATCATTCCAGCCATGAATCGCCAGTATTCACTACGGCTCACACGACCTTTAAAATTGGCGTAGTTTTTGATGCCTAGCACGAAGGCATCGGTATAGTTTAAATCATATACATTTACAGATGCCATACTAGTCCTCCTCAAACTCTTCAAAACCTACGATTTTCCAACCGTTACCCACACTATATAAACGTACTAACATAGATGGTCTTTTATCTACAAAGTCCACTCTATATCCGATATAATCCACAATTACATCATCATCAATATCTTGAGATACATAGTCTAATTGTATAGATTCCACAGCAGAACGTTGTTCCTTTACCTTAGCTTGTTGCCAAAGATCAAAGGTGCCATATCGTTCCATTTCACGACTGCTCAACTCTCGATACGCACTATGATAATCCCCATTCGCAAGTGCTTGGTAATACTCTTTCACAACTAGATAACCTTCTGTTGTAGCAGAATCACTACGTAGTAAACGGTTTGCTTTTTTGGTAAAAGCACCTTGTCCTAAATTACCAAAGGCTGTTTCTTCTACCATATAATTATGCCCCATCATAGAGGTCCCTACACTGCTAGCAACCCAACCTAAAACAAGGATAGCCACGGTGAATACACCAGAAATTGATTTCTTTTCCTTTATACTTGGTTCTGCAGATATCTGTTCATTAGTTACGTTTACTTCTTGTGTTGGAGCCGACCGCTTACATAATAGGTAGAGCAAAACCAACCATCCTAAAATAGGAACGAAGATGAGAATCATCAAGGTTGGATCATTATTAGAATCACGCAACCGTCTTGCTACTAGCATAATAGTCGGCAATGTTAATAATACCGTCAATGCAGTCAATACGCCTCCCCCTAAAGATATAGCATATAGAAATCCATAAGGTATGAAGGTAGCAAGACCTGTTATGAATGTAACTAGACCGTATACAAAGGTCATAGCGCTTATGGTAAGCCAAAAATCGGCTGTCGTTGTTCGTCCTTTACCATTTGCATAGTTTTCTACTAGCTCGCGATAGAGGATTTCATATACTCTCTGTTTCATAAAACTCCTACTATATTTAGATATTATACAAACTTAGCTATTACTATTATACTATGCTTTACCAAGGCTTACATTTCATTTTTTCTTCATTGATTTTGCCTATACTAATAATATATTTTTTACAACTAAAATTCGTGCAATTAAGTTTGTATAGGAGATAATACTTATGAACGCTAAATTGACTAAAGTAGTAGCTATGGCCAGCTTGGCAGCATTCTTAACAGTAGGCATTGGTGCTAATGTAGCGCAAGCCAAAGATTACCACTTCCAAATTGGTGAAAACCATCGCATGGTAAAGAACGATGATAGCACAGTGGACAGCAGTGCTCATCCATGGTTCAAACCAGATCAAAAGAAATATAGAAAACATAAAATTTCTGAACGTGAAAAACATGATAAAAATGCCACTGCTAAACGTAGTGAACAACATCAACGTTCCGAATCTACAAACGGCTAATCATTCCCCTTTCATAACTGGTTATCCAGTCATATAACACATAACTAAACTAACTAACCTAAAAAGGACGCTATACACATGTATAACGTCCTTTTTAGTATGTATTGTATTATCTATTTTATTATGCAGTAGCTGTTATTATGCGTCAGCTTTTAGTACAGCTTGTTTCATAGATTGTACGTAGTCAAATAATGCTTGGTCTGCATGTTCACCATGTTCTGCCACGATTTTAACGATAGCAGAGCCTACGATGGCACCATCAGATACGCGCGCCATTGCTTCCGCTTGTTCTGGCTTAGAAATACCAAAGCCAACGGCTACAGGAATATCTGTATATTTACGAATCGTCTCAACGATGGATTTAATATCTGTCTTGATTTCGCTACGCATGCCTGTAACACCGAGGGAAGACACGCAGTACACAAAGCCTTCTGCGTCTTTTGCGATCATTTCGATGCGGTTTTCGGATGTTGGCGCAATCAAGGATACCACTTCAACGCCATGTTTATTAGCTACACTCCCGAGTTCTCCTTTTTCTTCAAAGGGCATATCTGGCACGATAACACCAGAGATACCAACCTCTTCGCAGAGGGTAAAGAATTTTTCACGACCGAATACATAGATAGGGTTCAAGTAGGTCATGAACACGAGTGGTACTGTCACTGCATCATCACCACTGCGCAAACGACGCACCATATCAAAGATATCGTGAATTTTTACGCCTGTAGATAATGCACGTGTGCTCGCTTCCTGGATAACTGGACCTTCCGCTGTTGGATCAGAGAAAGGAATACCAATTTCCACCATGTCGGCGCCGGCTTTCACCATGACGCGAATATAACGTTCTGTATTCTCAATGCCATGATCACCAGCGCTGATGAATGGGATGAATGCCTTACCCTTTGTGAAAGCGTCTTTAATTTTACTCATGAAGATCCACCCCTCTATATTTCGCCATAGCCGCTACGTCTTTGTCACCGCGACCAGATAAACAAATAATAATGATATCATCCTTGCTCATGGTAGGAGCAATTTTACGAGCATGTGCCACTGCATGAGCACTTTCAATAGCTGGAATAATACCTTCTAAACGAGATAAGTATTCGAATGCATCCACTGCTTCATCATCCGTTACAGGCACGTATTCAGCACGACCACTATCGTGCAAGTACGCATGTTCAGGTCCAATGCCAGGGTAATCAAGGCCTGCAGAGATAGAATATACTGGAGCAATTTGGCCGTCTTCGTCTTGGCAGAAGTAAGATTTCATGCCATGGAAGATACCCACAGAGCCTTTTGCGATTGTTGCTGCATGTTCCTCTGTATCAACACCACGACCAGCGGCTTCACAACCGATGAGGCGAACCTCTTCATCAGGAATGAAGTGATAGAACATGCCCATCGCATTGGATCCCCCGCCTACGCAAGCCATAACAGCTGTTGGCAATTTGCCTTCTGCTTCAAGGATTTGCTCACGCGCTTCGCGGCTGATGATAGATTGGAAATCACGAACGATCATCGGGAATGGATGCGCCCCCATAACAGAACCCAATACATAGTGTGTATCAGACATGCGGTTTGTCCATTCGCGCATCGCTTCAGATACAGCATCTTTTAATGTACTTGTACCAGTTGTTACAGGATGTACCTTAGCGCCCAATAATTCCATACGATATACATTAAGTGCTTGACGTTCACAGTCTTCAGCACCCATGTATACTTCACATTCCATGCCCATCAACGCTGCAATTGTAGCTGTTGCTACACCGTGTTGACCGGCCCCAGTTTCAGCAATAACGCGAGTTTTACCCATCCGTTTTGCCAATAACATTTGACCGATTACGTTATTCAATTTGTGAGAACCAGTATGGTTCAAATCTTCACGTTTTAAGTAGATTTTAGCGCCCCCAAGGTCCTTTGTCATGCGTTCTGCATAGTATAAAAGGGATGGACGACCTGTATATTTTTTATGTAAATCCTCAAGTTCGCGTACGAAATCAGGATCATCTTTGTACTTGTTGTATGCCTCTTCCAATTCGATGACTGCATTCATCAATGTTTCTGGCATAAATTGGCCACCGAAGAAACCAAAATAACCATGTCTTTGTTCACTCATATAACTTACCTTTCCATATGCCATTCCCACTAACACGCCTGTATAGCGTTACTATTGGCATCTATCTCAACAATCGATGAATTCCATCGGATGTGTCTAAAATATTATTATATCTTAGATTTATGTATTTTTTGTGATTTAGTGAGCTATTGTTCTCACAATGTTGGTGAAAGCTTTAATTTTCTCATCGTCCTTCACGCCATCTGTTTCAATACCGCTACTAATATCTATACCGTAAGGGCGAACTGTGCGAATAGCACGCGCCACGTTAGTACTGTCGATACCACCTGCAAGCATAAATGGACGTTCAAACTCATCTAAGCAAGACCAGTCGAACACTTCGCCCGTACCACCTCGTTCATCCTTATGATACGCATCAAATAATAGCATATCGGCACTGCTATCGATCCACGCCTCTGCATCTGCAGCGCTTCGGATTTGAACAGCCTTCCAAACCTCTACATCTGTTTTCTCCTTGAAAGCTTGGATGAAAGCCTCATCTTCATCGCCGTGCAATTGCACCGCATCAAGATGGGCTTTTTGTGCAATCATAACGAGGTTTTCTAGAGTTTCATTGACGAAGACACCTACCGTTTTAATAGCGTCAGAATTAGTATTTTCTTCAAAGATCTGCACGTTTTCTGATGCTTTAATCCCTACTGTTCCAGCTTGTACTGTATCATCATTGCATTGTGTTACATCTGTATCGTATTTATCTGCATATTGCTTATGTAGTTCTTCCACTAATGTTTTAGCTTGGTCTACCGTCACTTGCCGTTTACTTGGTGCGAATACAAGGCCCATGTAATCTGGTTTTGCCTCTACTACTGCAGGGATTGTTTCCACCTTAGAAATACCGCACATCTTAACCTTTGGTGTGTAGTATGTGGGCCCATAGAGATATGCCAACTTTTCAACCTTGTTAGGAGAACGCATAAACGTTTCCCCCATCAAGGCTACTCCAATATTGTTATCCCGCAACACTTGGATATCCTCTGGCGTTTCTAGACCGCTTTCAGATACAAAGATCACATCGTCTTGAACGAGATTGCGCAAGCGTACACTATTTTGTACATCTACAGTAAAGTCTTTCAAATTACGGTTGTTAACGCCAATAATACGGGCACCGCAATCAATAGCCATTTGTACTTCTTTTTCGTCATGAGCCTCAACCAAAGAAGATAAGCCAAGAGAGTCCGCTAACTTACGGAACTTGGTCAATGTTGGTACATCGAGGCATGCACAGATTAAGAGGATTGCACTAGCGCCCCATACCTTTGCTTGGTAGATTTGGTATTCATCGATAATGAAATCCTTGCGTAATACAGGAATTTTTACAGTGCTAGCAATTTCTTGTAAGTATTTTTTATCACCTTTAAAGAAGTCTGGCTCTGTCAGTACAGAAATGGCTGCTGCACCAGCAACCTCATATTCTTTGGCGATGTCTAAATACGGGAAGTGCTCTGCTATGATGCCTTTTGATGGAGATGCCTTCTTTACTTCACAAATGAAGTTAAAGTCTTGCTGACGAAGTGCTGCTTCAAAAGGAAATCCTGTATCCGATGGTAACGCTAAGGCCGCTACTTTCACAGCCTCAGGCGTGTCCACCTCTTTTTCTTTGGCCACTCGAACTTTAGTAGCCTCTACAATTTTATCTAAAATCAATGGTTATACCTCTTGTGTTGCTTTCACAAACTGTTCCATTGTAGCAAGCGCCTTGCCAGAGTCGATCATGTTTTTCGCCTCTTCAATGCCCTCTGCTAATGTAAGGCCCTCTTTTGCAAGGTAAATCGCCATACCAGCATTGAGAAGAACTGCGGTGCGTTTACCGCCTTGCTCACCACCGAGAACGCGGCGTGTAATCTCAGCATTTGCTGTTGCGTCGCCACCTTCAAGCTCAGTTTTATCAGCGTATTCGAAACCATAGTCCTTAGGATCGAATTCGTAGCTTGTGAAAGTACCATTATTAATTTCGCATACGTACGTTTTGTTGGTAGCTGTAATTTCATCAAGGCCATCGAAGCCGTGTACCACAGCACCGCGTTTAACGCCAAGATTAGCCAATACACGAGCCAATGGTTCTACCAAAGATTTATCGTACACGCCCATCAACTCCACAGTAGCACCTGCTGGGTTCGCCAATGGTCCAAGAATGTTGAATACAGTACGAACGCCTAACGCTTTACGTACAGGGCCTGCATATTTCATAGCTTGGTGGTATACAGGAGCAAACATGAAGCACATATTTGCTTTGTTGAGGACTGCCTCATTTTGTTCACCATTAAGCTCTAATTTAGCGCCTAATGCTTCGATTAAATCAGCAGCACCACATTTACTGGATACACTGCGGTTACCATGTTTTGCTACAGGAATACCTGCTGCAGAAATGATGAAACCAGATGTAGTAGAAATGTTGAACGTATTCGCTTCGTCCCCGCCAGTACCTACGATTTCTACAACAGTACCTTCATGAGGTACAGAACCTGCCTTCTCACGCATAACCTCAGCAAAGGCTGTAACCTCATCTACAGTAGGGCCTTTCGCTGCCAAAGCGCACAAGAAGCCAGCCATAGGAACCTCGGCTACCTCGCCGCTCATAATCTTGTTCATTGTATCTTTAGCAAGGTCGTAGGATAAATCTTGACCATGCGTTACTGCATATAATGCGTCTTTAATCATTTTATAGCTCCTCGTTTATTTTTCTAGGAAATTGCGAATCATTTGTTCCCCGTTCGGCGTCATGATAGATTCCGGATGGAATTGCACGCCATAGATTGGGTAGTCTTTGTGTTCTACGCTCATTACTTCGCCGTCGTCGGTAATGGATGTAACGATGAGTTCGCTTGGCATGGTTTCGTCAATAATCGCCAAGGAGTGGTAGCGTGCTACTTCAAATTGTTCAGGTACATCTTTAAGGATTTTGGATGGGTGCACTTGTTTGGCTACGCTTTGTTTGCCGTGCATAACTTGTTTTGCATAGGAAACGGTGCCACCGAATACTTCGCCGATGGCTTGGTGACCAAGGCATACGCCGAGGATTGGGAACTCACCTTTGCATTCGCGCAATAGATCTTCGTATACGCCCGCATCAGCTGGTCTGCCAGGTCCTGGTGAAAGTATCACGTAATCTGGTTTCAACGCGCGGATTTCTTCAACTGTTAATTCATCGCTGCGGATGACTTTAATATCTGGATCGATAGAGCCTACTAATTGGTATAAATTGAAGGAGAAGCTATCGTAATTATCTATAAGGAGTACCATTATTCTACCTCCTGTGCATCTGTAGTTGCGGAAATCATGGATTGGCCTTTCATCAAAGTTTCATTGTATTCGCTTGCAGGTACGCTATCACGAACGATACCTGCACCAGCGCGAACATAAACCTTACCGCCTTTATTCATAGCCATACGGATGCCGATACATACGTCCATGTTACCAGAGAAGTCGATGTAACCTACAGCGCCGCCGTATACACCGCGCGGGCTTTTTTCTAGTTCGTGTAAGATTTCAATAGCGCGAATTTTAGGAGCCCCGGACAATGTGCCAGCTGGCAATGTAGCCCCGATAGCATCGAGAGCATCTTTACCGTCTTGAATGTCACCGCTTACAGTAGATGTAATGTGAATAACATGAGAGAAACGTTGCAACATATGTAACGCCTCTACTTGTACGGAACCGAATTTAGCAATTTTACCTAAATCGTTACGGCCAAGGTCAACGAGCATGTTATGTTCAGCCAACTCTTTCTCGTCGTTAATGAGTTTTTCTTCAATAGCGATGTCCTCTGCTTCGGTTTTACCGCGGCGCATAGTACCTGCAATTGGGAAGGTGTACATTTTACCATCCGTCAATTTTACCAATGTTTCTGGAGAGGCACCTGTAAGCTCTACATCGCCACCAGATAGGTAGAACATGTATGGAGATGGGTTCAACGTACGCAATACGCGGTATGCATTTAACAAGCTGCCATCGAACTCAGCTTCACGGCGGTTAGATACAACACATTGGAAGATATCCCCTTCCTTAATGTAATGCTGTGTCTTTTTAACAACTGCTTCAAACTCGTCCTTTGTAAATTCAGAAGTGAACTCTGTTTTAAGGATGCCTTTTGGAATGTCCGCCTCTTTGCCGTTTACTACGAGATCAGCTAATGCTTTAAGTTCAAGCTCAGCCTTGTTGTAGTTACGTTCCAAATCATTTGTGCTGATGTTAGCAATCAGGTAGATTTTGTTTTTGTAATGGTCGAATGCGATTACCTTATCGAAGAGCATAAGGTCTACATCGTTGACCATAGCAGGGTCATCATCTGGTGTTGGGAAATCGAGGGTTGGCTCGATATAGCGGATATATTCGCAAGCAAAGTAACCTACAAAGCCGCCTGTGAATGTTGGTAATTCTTCTAAGCGAGGGCTTTTATATTGGCTCAAAATATTGCGAATCTCTGCAGCTGGGTCTGAACAATCAAAGGTACGTGTTGTACCGTCTTTGATAGTCATTTGATGATTTTTGCAGAAGAGCTCAATCTTAGGATCATAGCCCAAGAAGGAGTAACGGCCCCAATGATTACTATTATCCGCACTTTCAAGCAAGTACGTATGACTGCTCACTTGTTTTAACGCTTTCAACACGCTAATCGGTGTGCGTACGTCGGATAAAATTTCCATATATACAGGCACGATATCGTAGCCCGGTGCGATAGCTTTCACACGGTCAAGACTAGGAAAAATCATGAGAACCTCCATCTGGCGTTGGCCAATAAAAAAACTCGCCCATGACAATATAACGTCAAGGACGAGTCTATAGTTCTATTTTTACAAGAGTATTAGAAAATACTTGTATTATGCTATAAATCGCGGTACCACCTTGTTTGAATGCAGCGCATTCCTCTTTCGCAGGATACTAACATATCCCTCACGACTAACGCTCGTGTGACGTCGCACCATACTAGGAATGAAATTCATTCTGTTCCATGCGCCCTCGGTGGTCCATTTAATAAGCTGCGTACTACGGGTTCTCAGCTAATCCCGCTCTCTGTGAGTGCATTTCCTATTTTTATCTCCACCTCATCGGTTTCTTTTAGGCGAGTATAAAATTATAATCTGATTATAATATTTCTATAGAATGAAAGTCAAGAAAAATCTCAACTTTCACCTTATCCTTACATTCGTTCATCACCTAATACCCATATATAATCCAATTACTGATTTCCCTAGTCCCCTCCAAATTCAGAATATTTATATTGTGTTCCTCTAAATACTAATAGTATACTGAAACTACATATGTTATCAGGTTTTACTGATTATTATGCGGAGGAGAGAGCATGAGTTTTTATTTCACTGATCAAATACAACAGTCTTTCAATAAAATATTCCACCAGTGTAATAAAGATATAGCTTGGGCGGGCAAAGCTGAGCTTGACGCACTTGTGAAACTTGACGAGGAAGGCCAAAAGATTCCTGGTATTGGCGATGTGTACGCTATTTTGGCACGCGTCTATTCTGGCCCTCAGTTCACCTGGATTGAAGCAGGCTTTCCTGAGGATGACACAAAGGCGTATAGTTATTTACATACGGCTATTCGCAAAGGCAGTGCCATCGCTATTTTACAAGCTATGCGTACCTCTGGTGCCCTCACGCCAACTATTGAAAAAGAGTTGCCTATGACGAAGGACCAAGCATTCCAGCGCGTCTATGAGGGCGCCCAAAAAGGTTGTTCCTACTGTGCCTACGCCATTGCCAATGTATTCCAATGGGGCGATTACCGCCTCTTGCCATCTGCACGAAAGATAGTTAATGAAGGTGAACCATCTGGTGTTGTCCATTTTTTAAAATCTTTATTTGTACAAGTAGATCAACGTAGATTGGCAAATAAAGTAACGGCCATTGCGCAGCAATGGTTACATAAATCTGCAGCGGCAGGTCTTGTCATTGCGTACCGCAACTTGCGCCTTACCTATGCCGAGCAAAATAATAGGGCAATGGAAGAACAAGTCATTTTTGAAGGGGCTGCAGCAGGTTTGCCACTCATGATGTATTTAGCAGGCGATATATGTAAGTCGCGTGGAGAGCATGAACGAGCTCTCGAGTATTTTGAGCGCGGCGCAGCCATGAATAATGGCCTGTGCTTGCGTGAAGCTGCTGAATATTATGCGAAACCAGGTGAGTCTCACAAAAGAATCCCTCAAGATATTCAAAAGGCCCTCAAATACTATGAACGTGCCGCTATAAGCCCAGATTATTTAGACTTTAATGACCACGCTTATGTTACAATGCAAGCCATCATTCTTCGTACATTGAACATCGATGGGCAATCCCAAGACTGGTCTCGCATTGCTCACTTATTGCAACATCCAGCTATTTACAGTCTCGATAGCCTTTGGCCATATCTCGCTTATGTATTTACGTTCAAAAAAGGTAATACCCCTGCCATAGAAACCGCCGTAGAGTGCGTTGATCAGTCTAGCAAATGTTACGATAGATACGGCAGTTATGACTATGCGGACCATCTATGGCAACTGGCAGCGGGCTATTGCTACGAAACTGGTGCCATTACCAAAAAGCCGGAGTTAGACCTAGCCGTTACCTTCTACGAGCATGCTCGTGAAAGCATCAACCGTCTCAACACAAGAACTGATAATTGTTTTGGTACTGGTGAACCGTTGGTAATTCCTGACGAAGCATCTGAACGATTAGACGCCTTTGAACTCGTTAACGGACATTATCAGTACAAAGAAGGTGTCACACAATCTTCTACAACGTGCAATCCTATGCCACCTGCTTGGCCGCAAAACTCTGTTGACGTCTTAGAAATCTTTGAGGACTCTACAACTGGTTGGCGCACGAATAAATACGACTGGAATTTCATTCAACGGGAATGGGATACACAAAAATATCTCAGCTTTATCATCTATGATAATCGCCAATCCATAGGAAACGTTATTCACGATGTGTACAGCATCGTTATGTTCCACAATGAAGATAAAAATGCTTGTACCATCTATCTATATGGCTATATTGACAATCCAACGGAACGCGATGAAACCTTGGAGCCTACGGTATACGAAATACGATACTTCAAGGAGATGTCCATTCCTGAAGGTCTCGCTTTAATTAAGGAATTCTATGATCATGCTACATTGCCTGTTATTGATGAAAGTTGGGAGAAAGAGTACAAAAACACTACGCCTCCTCGGGAATACGTATTAACTTGCGACAACGATATTTTCTACCTCAATCAATATGAATTTTCAAATCAAATGATTAAGGATGCCTTAGAAGGCGTAGCGAATGGTAAGTATGATATGATTTCGGTTCGCCCTTCTAGCATTGATGATCAATGCATTAGCTATTATATCGAGCGCAAAAAAGGTAAAAACTTACGCATTCAACTCTATGCCACTGTAGACGAGGACAACGAATATGTCTTCGAACGAGAATCTTGCAACTTAACCTCCATTAACTACTGGATTCAGGAATCTATAACAAGCAACAAACTACCGGATTTAAGTGATTGGGATGAAATAAAACAAAAATAAGAGTATTATTTTATTAAGAACATACTACGACTAAGAAAGGAGGAATACGTTGGAAACGTGGAAACGAACGGTATACATCAGTTTAGTCTGTGTATTCTGTACAGCCTTTGGTGTAAGTCAGCTAGCTCCAATCCTGCCTTTATACTTTCACGATTTAGGCGTCCAAACACCAGAAGCAATGTCCTTATGGTCTGGTTTAGCAACCGGTGCAACCTACATAATCGTTTGCTTAGCAGCACCATTTTGGGGGCGTGTGGCGGACAAAAAAGGTCGAAAAATTACATTAATACGATCTAGCTTTGGCATGGCCTTATGTAATGCTTTGATTGCCTTTCAAACAACCCCAGAGGGAGTCGTACTAATTCGTTTAATCCAAGGTCTTGTGAGTGGCTTTTACTCTGCATCAATCACCTTGATTGCGTCGGAAACTCCTATTGAACGAACAGGTTGGGCCTTAGGTTTATTAGCCTCTGCCAATCTTGCAGGTTCACTAATAGGGCCTTTATTGGGTGGATATATTGCAGATACAGTAGGCATTCGTAATGACTTCATCATCGTCGGTACGCTCATGGGTTTAGCTGGTGTGCTAGCTACTATATTCATCCATGAAAATTATGTACCAAAGCCTAATCCTGAAAAACTTTCCATCCGCAAGTTAAAAGAGCAAATACCAGAATTTAATAGCATTGTCGCATTATGTGTAGCCTCCTTTATCTACGCAATATGTATTATGTCCTTACAACCTGTTATCTCCGTATATATTAAAGGAATCGTTCCTAGCGACACAGAAAATCTCGCATTTATTGCAGGTGCCGTATTCTCCGCTATGGGTATTGCTCAACTTATGAGTAGCTCTCCACTAGGTAAATTAGTCGATAAAATTGGCCCCCGTAAAGTGTTAGTAGTCTCTCTTATCTATGTAGGGGTTTTAAATATCCCTCAAGCCTATGTTTCTGATGTATATCAACTTGCCATCATCAGATTCCTACAAGGTTTTGGTTTAGGTGGTATGCTTCCAGCTTTAAACACCTACCTATCTTCCAAAACACCTCGAGAATTTACAGGCCAAGTATTCTCCTATAATCAATCCTGTCTATTCTTTGGCTATTTCTTAGGATCTGTCGGCGGTGCTAGCCTTATGGCATGGCTAGGCTTTACTACACTATTCTGGGTTAGTGGTGGCTTATTTATTATTTCCGCTCTATGGATTGGTTTCAAACTAAAATAATAGAAATTTACAATATAAATAGAACCACATAACTCTACAATATAAAGAGAACCCCTTCATGATGTTAATCATAATGGGGTTCTTTTCTTATGCATTTTAAATTTAAAAGCTTTAAGCTGTTTAACTTTATATCATTATAGTTGCACAACTACATGTTATCTAATTATAGTAACAATAGCATAATCACTACTGTAGCAATAATACATGGTACAGCATTACGTTTTGCCATTTCCATAGGATTGATACCAGCAAGGCCGGCAATGATGATACCTGCACCTGCTACTGGACTCATACTACGACCGATACCAGCACCTAATTGGGCCATGGAGCCCAGTTGCATAATGCCATAGCCAAAGTCAGCTGCATGAGGTGTTACCGCACCGTTAAACGCAAGGGCTGCTGCATTACCAGAACCAGAAATAACAGCTAATAAGAATGGACCAAAGGCAGCACCGATTTGAGCAATTTGTTGAGAGTTCTTCATGCCATCAATGAGTGCACTTGTAAGGCCGATGTATTGCATACCTGCTGTAAAGCACGCTGCTGCAGCCATAAGACCAACTACATCGCACATGCCATCGCCAGTACCACGGAAGAATTTCTTAACTGCATCTGTTACATTAGGTCGTACTGCAATAATACCGATAGCCGTACCAATTAACATGGACACAGGAACGGAAATCTCTGGAATCACTGCTACTTGTTTACTACCAAGTACGAGTAATACAAGAGGAATGATTGGGATGATGGCATATAAGTAATTTACCTTGAATTCTTTGCCTTCTTCTTCGTTAGCATCTTTCAATACATACCCTGTATGTTCCTTCTTAACGATAGCTACGATATTGAGCAAGATCGCCGCTACTACAATGCCGATTATAGCTTGCATAGAGAAGCTAGCAATAACGGTCATTACGTCTTCACCGGCTAGTTGTGCTACTTGTGGGTTAAACATAAGGCCTGGGCTCAATGCACTACCCCAAGTTCCTAAGAAAATAGCAGAGCCTGCCATGGCAGGATGCACACCAGAGCGAATCAATGCAGGAATTAGCAATGCGCCCACAGCAGCTGCACAGCCTGCTGCAGTAGGCAACGCAATGTTGATCAAGAACGTAATAATAACAGCACCAGGGATGATGATTTTAGTCATCTTTTTAAGGCCTGCAGAGATGAAATATACCATGTGCTCTGTACATTTTGTATATTCCATAACATAACTAAAACCAAGTACTGTACAAATGGTTGGTACAAGACCTGGATTTGTAAGTTCTTTTACAAAGGCTGTCGTACCAGCACCAAGTTGCCCACCAATAAAGCACATTAATAAGCCCGATAGCAATAAAACGAGCCGTGTTTCAAACTGTTTAATAATGGCAATAAACGTCGCCACTACGATAACAATACCAGCAATAACCATATTCTCTCCAATCCGTGTACTTTCAACTTAAAACGGCTAACAATACTCTATTACATCTTAAATTTGAAATACACTTTTACACAATCTGATATCAACGGATATCTCTACTTACACAAGTTTTGTAGTTTCTAAACTAAGTTTTCTAAGCACTGTATCCAATACCTTAGCGCCTGTAACGATGTCATCCATTTCCGCAAATTCAGCTGGATTATGACTAATACCTTCGCGGCATGGGATAAAAATCATCCCAGTTGGAACATCATCGGCCCAGTGCATAGCATCATGACCAGCACCGCTTGGCATGGTCATATAGTCTACACCTACAGACTTAACAGCCTCTTCGATTTCTCGAATCATGGCCGGATGCATCGCTACAGGATGATCCTGTGCGATAGGCTCAATCGTATAGGATAAGCCTCGTTTCTCTGCAATAACATCAATAAATTCCTTAATGAGGGTAACTACAGAATCACGGGCCACCTTAGAAATACTGCGAATATCTATTCCTAGCTTCACCGCTCCAGGAATGACGTTCATCGCTCCTGGCATAACCTCAACAACACCGGTACGGTAGAGCCTGTAAATATTT
>NZ_CALJSP010000172.1:0-4650 GCF_937975875.1 Veillonella dispar
AGTTTAAGTTTATTTAATAATTATTACATTTAGTTATTTAATCTTGCCAAAAAAGTATAGTAAATCGATAAAATTAATGAGAAATAAATGAACCATATATGAAAAGTGTGGTATACTATGTATGGGTATTTTTGTGAACATCATCCGATGTGTTGTGGATGATATTATAAATTGTATTAGTTACAATGTTGTTTTTATTGTATTATTTGTAAAAGGAGTCTTTTATGGCATCTAAGAAGGCCGTTCTAGTATATATACTAGAAATCCTGAAAAGTGAAACGGATGCTAATCATACTTTATCTCAAGAGGAGATTCGCAGTATATTAGCCGAGCGGTACGAGGTATCCGTCGATCGGAAGACCTTAGGCCGTCATTTAAATGATTTATATGAATCTGGTGATTTTGGTATTCAATGTGAAGAGTCTGCCGTAGGAGCAGATGGCACGATTCGCCGTACTGATTTCTATATGATTCATACCTTTGAAGATTCGGAATTGAGATTATTAATTGACGGTATTTTGGCGTCTCGTCATATTACCGCATCTCAACGTAAGGATTTAATTAGTCGTGTTGCTAAATTGGGTAGCTCTCATTTCAAGCCCCATGGTATTGATATTGAAAGTGCTACGGGTTACCTTCATAGAAGTCAGGACTTATTCCTTAATATTGATCTCATAGAGGAAGCAATACAAAAGGGGAGAAAAATTTCCTTGGCTTATTGCCAACCTGACGTGGATAAACGATTACATATCAATCTCGGTCCAGATAATAAGGAGCGAAAGTATGTATTCAATCCATTCCAACTAGTTATGAATCGGGGACACTATTACCTAGTTGGGAACCATGAAAATTATGATGACATGTCTACATTGCGTGTCGATCGAATTGCACATATTACGGTGCTGAGCGAACGTAGAAAACCTTTACGGGAGATAAAGGGTTATAACCAACAACGCACCTTTAATGTATCACAATATGTAAAAGAACATATTTACATGTTCGGCGGTGAATCCGTTACCGTAAGTTTTAAGGCAAAGCGGTCTATTGTAAACCAAATTTTAGATTGGTTTGATGGCAATGTGGAATTCACCAACGTCACATCTGATGATGTTGTATGCCGTGTACGTGTAAATCATGATGCCTTTAAGTATTGGGCACTTCAATATATGCAAAGTGTGAAAGTACTTTCACCAACATCCCTCGTAGCAGAAGTGAAAGAAGCTATTAAGGAAGGCTTAGCACAATACTCATAATAAAAGAGCTAGTTGATCGTTGAATCAACTAGCTCTTTTTTTATGTATGCTATTTTAAACGTCCGATTTCTAATTTATAGAACATGCATTTTTTCTGCTTCGCGATAGTCCTTAAGAACTGGACGAGGAGGTAATTTACCCATGATACTCACTACATAGATAGCGATGGAAGAGAAGATGAAGCCTGGCACGATTTCGTAAAGGCCGAGGAATCCAAATTGTTTCCAAATGAGTACGGTTAAACCACCTACGACGATACCTGCGATACAGCCATGACGTGTCATGCGTTTCCAGAATAAGGAGAACAAGATAGCTGGACCAAAGGCAGCACCAAAACCTGCCCATGCATAGGCAACCATGGTTAAGATGTAGCTATCTGGATCCATTGCCATATAGATGGCTATTAATGCAACTAGTAGTACTACGATACGACTTACTAGTACCAGCTCTTTATCACTCGCTTTAGGATGAATGATATTGGCATAGAAGTCATTAGAAATGGCAGAGGCTGTTACTAATAACTGGGCAGATGCGGTACTCATGATAGCTGCGAGTACTGCAGACCAGATGAGACCTGCTACAAATGGTGTAAAGAGACGTTCAGTCATGATAAGGAATACAGTTTCTGCATCAGTGCCTACCAATTTATCTGGCAGCATATATACGTGACCGATGAGGCCAACTGCAATGGCCGCCATAAGGGATAAGATAACCCAAACCATGGCGATGTTTGTAGATTTCTTAAGCTCTTTAGCATCAGAGATAGCCATGAATCTTACGAGGATATGAGGTTGACCGAAGTAGCCAAGCCCCCAACCAAGAGAAGAAATCAAGCCAATAACCCAAGTGAACCAATCAGATGGATCACCGAATAGGCTAAGTCCTTGAGGAAACTCGTGTTGAATGAGTTGGAATGTTTCAATAGGACCACCCATAAACATGGCAGCTGTAATTGGTACCGCTAAGATAGCGAAGAACATCAATGCCCCTTGAATACAATCTGTCCAAGATACGGCGAGGAAGCCGCCGAGGAATGTGTAGAATACGACGATACCCGCTGTAATAAATAGAGATACAGTGTAATCAAGACCAAAGATGGTGTTGAACAGTTTACCACCTGCTACGAACCCTGATGATGTATAAATCAAGAAGAAAATCAAGATAAATAGGGCGGAGATAACGGCTACCGAATGAGATTGATCGTGGAAACGATTTTTCAAATAGTCTGGTAAAGTTAAACTGTCACTAGCTACCTCAGTATGGTTACGTAAGCGTCTAGAAACAAACTTCCAGTTTGCCCATGTACCTAATGTGAGACCTACGGCAATCCATACACCAGAAATCCCCGTAGTATACGCTAGGCCAGGCACACCCATGAGCATCCAACCACTCATATCTGATGCTTCCGCACTAAGTGCTGTGATCCATGGTCCTAGTTGTCGGCCACCGAGAATGTAATCACCAATGCTGTTAGATTTCCTGTAATAGTAGACCCCGATATACATCATGAGTCCTAGGTATAAGGCAAAGGCGATTATAATCATTAAGTTGTCTTGTGTCATGCCTATATAAGACCTCCTTAGGTTGTAGTTCTATTCTATAGTATTATAAATAATTCCTATTGTACCATATATTAGCGCTTTAGAGTGTAAAAATTTCGTGATATTACGTAGTTTCTATACAAATTTTGAAGATTGGTTTTCTACATATGCATTAGACGTTGGACTAATAAATCGTTTATACTAATAAGCCCAATGGCATATGAAATATGTTAAAATATAAGAATGGAAAAACGATATTTCGTGTTTTGTATACGAAATTTCGTCATTGATAGTCGTAATTATGGTCTTGTATGTATATTTCTGGAACGTGAAAGGAGGTACCTATGGAACAACAGCCAGCTTCAAAACAAGCTATTGCATCACAGTCGGTCGAGATGAAGCAACAAGCTATGATGAAACAACAGGCATTACGGATGTTGGAAACCTACTTTGGGTATACCTCCTTTAGACCGGCTCAGGAGGCTCCTATTGCTTCCTTATTACGCAATGAAGATGTAATTGGTATCATGCCAACAGGGGCCGGCAAGTCTATTTGTTTCCAGATTCCTGCTCTTTGCAAGCCGGGCCTTACTATCGTGTTTTCGCCACTCATTTCCCTTATGAAAGACCAAGTAGATGGTCTATTAGTGCAGAACATTCCAGCGGCACTCATTAATAGTACCCTTACCCAAGCGGAGTTTAATAAGACAATGTACGAGGTACGCAGTGGCAAGATTAAGCTCTTATATATTGCACCAGAGCGACTAGGTTCTAATTTTTTCTGTAATGTTCTGCGAGCGTTGCCTATAGCTCAAGTTATCGTTGATGAGGCTCACTGTATTTCTGAGTGGGGCCATGACTTTAGACCATCCTATCGGCTCATTGGTGAGTGGCTCAACTCTTTGCCGAAGAGACCTATTGTAGGTGCTTTCACAGCGACGGCGACAAAATATGTAGAAAATGATATTAAGAAACTATTAGGTCTCGATAATGCGAATGTATACGTAACGGGCTTTGACCGGCCTAATTTATCCTTCTCTGTCATCCGTACACCTAAACGCATGGATTATGTAATCCATTATGTGCGTCAACATGCCAATGAAAATGGTATTATCTACTGTGCGACGCGCAAGGATGTAGATCGGGTGTATGAAAATCTAACCCGTGCAGGCATTAAGGTAGGTCATTATCACGGAGGGCTCAGCGATGAGGTGCGCCGTGAGATGCAAAACGCCTATGCGGATGATAAACTACAGGTTATGGTGGCTACCAATGCCTTTGGGATGGGCATTGATAAAAGTAATGTGCGCTATGTGTTGCATTACCAAATGCCGCGCAACATGGAATCCTACTATCAAGAGGCGGGCCGTGCAGGTCGCGATGGAGCACCTGCAGAATGTATCTTGCTCTACAGCGGGCAGGATGTACAGGTTCACAAGTATTTAATTGAACAGTCCATCGAGACTCCTGAGCGACAAGAGGTGGAACTCCGCAAATTGCAGTCTATGATTGACTACTGTTTCTGTAGTAATTGTTTACGAAAATATATGCTTAACTATTTTGGTGAAAGCACCGTTTGGACTACTTGCGATAATTGTAGTTCCTGTAAAGGCTCCGGTGATAAGGTCAATGTAACAAAAGAAGCGAAGGCTATCTTCCGTGCTATTATGGGCACTGATGAGCGCTATGGTGCCTCTATGATTACCTCTATCGTGCGCGGTGAGCGAACTGATCGCATCATGAGGGCAGGACACGATGCATTGCCTGTCTTTGGTCTACTGAGCAATGTAGACGAGAAATCGATTAAGGGCCTTATTCAACAATTTGTAGCCTCTGGCTACTTGCGTAGCTCTACA
>NZ_CALJSP010000173.1:0-10349 GCF_937975875.1 Veillonella dispar
TAGGTCTATTACCTATAATGGCGACAGAATTGAATATGAGTTAACCATCAAGCGTGTGAAGAACATGAACATGCGCATTACAAAGGATGGTGTGATCCATGTGTCGGCGAATGCCTATGTGCCGGATTATAGGGTGGACAAGTTTGTCATCGAGAATATGCCCTTCATTGAGCGGACTCGTTACAAGATTGATGCATTGAATGCCAAGCGTGTTGAGGCGTTGCAGTATGTGAATGGTGAAAGCTTATCTATCCTCGGCATTCCTGTTACGTTGCGCCTAGTTGAGCAGGACGGAAAACCTCACATTGGCTTTGACGGAAAAGCCATCCTTACCATGGTGGTACCTCGTGGTACGACCTTTGAGGCTAAGCATAAATTAATGCAAAGTTATTGGCGTAATTTAGGGGAGAAGGTCTTTGTCCATTGGGCAAAGGTCGTGTATCAGCGCTTTCACAAGCAAGGTATCGATGTGCCTATGCCAACTATAAAACAGCAGCGCATGAAGAGCCGTTGGGGTTCTTGTACGCCAGCCAAGCAGCTCATCAAGATGAACACTCGACTATTAGAGGGGCCACAGGCGTATATTGAGTACGTTATGGTTCATGAGTTTGCCCATTTTAAGTATTTAGACCATTCTAAGAACTTTCACAATCTAGTGGCACAGTTTTTGCCAGATTGGAAGGCTCGTAAGAAGTCATTGAACGTATATTTTGCTCATCGCCCTTAAAGGAGGTGTACCATGCAGCCATTTGTACATTTACATAGTCATACAGAATTTAGTTTGCTAGACGGTATTAGTCGTTTGCCTGACATGGTACGTCGTGCGAAGGAGTTAAATCAGCCAGCCCTTGCCATTACAGACCACGGCAATATGTACGCAGCCATTTATTTTTATAAGGAATGTATGGCTCAAGGCGTTAAACCGATTATTGGGTGTGAAGTATATGTCACAGAAGGTAGCCGTCTTGATAAGCAGGAAGGTCGCAGCCGTGAACGTTTGAAACATCTCATTCTATTAGCAGAGACTATGGAAGGGTATCGAAATCTCGTAAAAATCGTGTCGAAAGCCTCTACTGAAGGGTTTAATTATAAGCCACGTGCAGACCGAGATTTATTGCGTCAATACAGCAAGGGTATTATTGCTCTCAGTGCGTGTATTCAAGGGGAAATCCCTCAGTATATCTTGCAAGATAATATGGAAGGCGCGAAGCGATCCATTGAATGGTATATCGAGACGTACGGGAAGGATAATTTCTTCTTAGAAATCCAAAATCATGGTTTGCCAGAGGAGGCAAAGGCCCAAGAGGAGCTTATTAAGCTCAGTAAGGAATATGGTCTTGGCATCGTAGCATCTAATGACTTCCACTATGTTTTAAAAGAGGATGCAGATGCGCAGGATATTAAGGTTTGTATTTCTACAGGCCGACGTCGTGCTGAGGTGGATCGCTTAAAATTCCCTAATGATGAGTTCTATTTAAAATCTGGGGATGAGATGGCTGAGCTATTTGGACATATTCCAGGGGCTATCGAAAATACCTTAAAAATTGCAGAACGTTGCAATGTAGAGTTTAATTTCGACGAACATCACTTGCCACATTTTGATGTGCCAGAAGGGGAAACGTCTAAGACCTATTTGCGTAAGGTATGTGAACGAGAAATTCCACGCCTTTATGGTGAAATATCTGAAGAATTACAAAAACGTTTAGACTACGAGTTAGATGTTATTGGAACCATGGGCTTTGAGGATTACTTCCTCATCGTATGGGACTATGTACGCTATGCCCGTGAGCACGACATTTTAGTAGGTCCTGGTCGTGGTTCTGCGGCAGGGTCCGTAGTAGCCTATCTATTAGGCATTACAGGCCTCGATCCATTGAAGTACGACTTGCTCTTTGAACGGTTCTTAAATCCAGAACGGGTAAGCATGCCTGATATCGATATTGACTTCTGCTACGAAAAGCGTGGTCAAGCCATTGAATATGTAACGAGAAAATACGGCCAAGCTCGTGTGTCTCAGATTATTACCTTTGGTACTGAAGCGGCTCGTGCCGTTATCCGAGACGTAGGTCGCGTGCTAGACTTACCTCTAGCGGAAGTCAACCGTATTGCTAAGATGATTCCTAATGAACTAGGGATTACCTTAGATAAGGCTTTGCAAGGTAAAGAGTTAAAAGCTTTATATGAAGCGGATGCTAATGTTAAAGAGCTATTTGATTTTGGTAAAAAGCTAGAAGGGATTGCGCGCAATTCGTCCACTCATGCAGCGGGCGTCGTAATTTCTGCAGACCCTCTAGATGACCACGTACCGGTACAAAATGCCAATGATGAAGGCTTTGTAACGCAGTACGATAAGGATAACATTGAGGAATTAGGCCTCTTAAAGATGGACTTCTTGGGCCTCCGTACCTTAACGGTTATGGGGGATGCTTTAAAGCTCATCAAGGCTAACCGTGGTATTGATCTCAATTTAGATGCTATCCCATTAGACGACAAGGCAGCTTGTGATATCCTTACTAAGGGCGATACATCTGGTGTATTCCAGCTCGAATCGGAAGGTATTACAAAGCTCGTTATGGACCTTAAGCCTGAACATTTCGAGGACTTAATTCCATTGGTAGCCTTGTACCGTCCAGGCCCATTGGGCTCTGGCATGGTAGCGGACTTTATCGACCGCCGTCACGGTAAAAAAGAGGTTACCTATTTACATCCTATCTTGGAACCGATTTTGAAAGATACCTTTGGTGTAATCTTGTACCAAGAACAGGTTATGCAGATTGCATCCGCCATGGGCGGCTTCTCACTTGGTCAAGCGGACTTAATGCGCCGCGCCATGGGTAAGAAAAAGGAATCTGTTCTAAAGGCTCAGCGTGAGTCCTTTATTCAAGGTTCCATTAATAATGGTATAGAAGAGTCCATTGCGAACGAAGTATTTGACTTGCTCGTATACTTCGCGGGCTATGGCTTTAATAAATCACATAGTGCGGCTTATGCGTATATTGCGTACCAAACGGCGTATTTGAAAGCCCACTATTTCCCTGAATTCATGGCTGCTACCATGACTAGCTTTATGCAGAACATGCAAAAGTTGACGTACTATATCAATGCCTGCAAGAAGCACAATGTTAAGGTGCTAGGCCCAGATATTAACTATTCTGAGCGCAGCTTTGCCGTACAAGGTGATGCCATTCGCTTCGGCCTTGGGGGCATCAAGAACGTAGGGGACAATGCTATCGATCGCTTGATTACTGAGCGTAATGAGCACGGTCTATATACGGATATCGTGGACTTCTGCAAACGTGTTGATAATAAGGTTGTCAACAAACGCCTTCTTGAAAGTCTCATTCGATGCGGCGCCATGGATGGTTTCAAAGAAAACCGAAACCAATTGTTGCACATGTATGAAAGCGCTCAAGCTGTTGGTGCTAAAGAGCAAAAGGATGCCGCTATGGGCACCATGAGTCTCTTTGGCGATATAGAGGAGTCTGTAGATTTCATCCCTGTTCCTAATGTGGAGGATTTATCGGAAGACGATAAATTGAAGGATGAAAAAGAATATACAGGCTTTTACATCACAGGCCATCCATTGCAAGGCTATGCTAAGGAATTAGAGGGCCTCTTTGAACTAGGTGCTCTTGTAGAAAATCCAGAGCAATATGATGGCCAAACCATTACCTTTGGAGGTTTGATTGAAAATAAGACGGACCGCATGACGAGACGGAACGAGGTTATGTCCATTCTTCGCATTGAAGATTATTCTGGTGCGGCTAATGTAGTCGCGTTCCCTAAGGTCTTCAGTCAAAGTCAACAGTTCCTTGCGGTCGATATGATCGTTAAGGTAAAAGGCCGCGTTGATGCGGATGAAAAGGGTGTGCAAATTATTGCAGACCGCATTATGCCGTTAAAGGTAAACTATAGTCAGGCGAAACATGTGGCCATCCACATTTATAGCCAATATGACACGCCAGAAAATAGTGAGGCTTTGAAACGGGTGTTAACTAGCACCGCAGGCTCTGTACCAACATCACTATACTTACACCGTCAACGGAAGCGCATTAACTTGCCACCGAATATGTGCTTTGATCCTAGTGATGAATCTATCAAGGCTATTGAAGCTATATTAGGTGATGGCTCCGTAGAGGTGCAATAATATATGCATAAGTAGATATTATTGCACGAAAATATATTTACTACTTAATAACTTAATGTTGCGTGAAGCACAGATAGCTTTCACCAGCATTACTACAATAAGAAATGAAAGATTCAATATAGAAATTACTTTCATAGGAGGTAAGATGAAACGTACAAAAATCGTATGTACTGTAGGTCCGGGAACGGATAAATTTGGTATTTTAGAAGATATGATGCGAGCGGGCATGAATGTGGCTCGTTTTAATTTCTCTCACGGATCTCATGAAGAGCAAGCAGAGCGCATGCAAATGGTGCGTGATGCGGCGATGATTGTTAATAAACCAATCGCGCTATTGCTCGATACAAAAGGTCCTGAGGTTCGTCTCGGTCTATTTAAAGAGGGCAAGGTATTCCTTGAGGCAGGTCAACAATTTACGTTGACTACCGATGATGTGGAAGGTACAAAAGAGCTTAGCTCCGTGAACCACAAAGGTCTTGTAGGCGACGTGTCCGTTGGGGATAAAATCCTCTTGGCTGATGGCCTTGTAACACTTAACATCGATTCCATCGAAGGAAATAACATCATTACTACCGTTCAAAATAGTGGTGAAATCGGTAACCGTAAACGGGTGGCTGTGCCAGGTGTAGCGCTTAGCTTGCCACCTGTATCTGAACAGGACGAAGCGGATTTACGCTTTGGCTGTCAACAGGGTGTAGACTTTGTAGCCGCATCCTTCATGCAACGCGGTAAGGACATTGTAGCCATTCGTCGCATTCTTGAGTCTGAGAAAAAAGATATCAAGATTATTGCAAAAATTGAAAATGCTGAAGGCGTTAAAAATATCGATGAAATTTTGGAAGTAGCGGACGGCCTCATGGTTGCTCGCGGTGACCTCGGTGTAGAAATTCCTGCCGAAGAGGTACCAGTACTTCAAAAAATGATGATCGAAAAATGTAATGACTTGGGTAAACCAGTTATTACGGCAACCCAAATGCTAGAGTCCATGATTCAAAATCCACGTCCTACACGGGCGGAAGCAAGTGACGTAGCCAATGCCATCTTAGATGGTACGGATGCGATCATGTTGTCTGGTGAAACAGCAAATGGTGCTTACCCAGTAGAGGCGGTTACGACTATGACACGCATTGCTGAGGTAACAGAACAAGCTGCTATTTACGATAGTAAAAGCCGTGCTCGTCAAGATGTGGATATGACGACTACCAGTGCTGTATGTTTAGCAAGCGTGCGCATCGCTCAAAACCTTGGGGCTGCTGCTATTTTGACATGTACTGAATCTGGTCATACTGCAATTAGCACTGCTCGGCATCGTCCGGCTTGCAAAATTATTGCTGTAACACCGCATGAAGAAACAATTCGCCGCATGCAATTATGCTGGGGCGTAGAGGCTATTAAAGGTCATGAAATCGTTAACTCTGATGAAATGGTTAAACAAGCAATTACAGGCGCTCTTGGCACCGGTGCCATTGAGTCTGGTGACTTAGTTGTGGTAACGGCTGGCGTACCATCTGGTGCAACAGGTACTACAAATATGATTCGCGTTCATATTGCAGGCCAAGTACTCTTATCTGGTAATGGTATTTTGCGTAAATCCGTTACAGGCACTGTATTCATTGCTGCTAATCATAAGGGCAATTATGAAAGCTTCAAAGACGGCGATATCCTTGTGGTGGGCACAATGGAGCCTGAATTAATGGCTATTGCTAAACGTGCAGGTGGCATTATCGCTGTTGAAGATGGTTACACCTCTGATAGTGCTATTGCGGGTATTACTTATGGTATTCCTGTTATTTTAGGCGCTAAAAATGCTCATGAAGTACTTTTAGAAGGTCAAGAGGTAACTATCGACGGTGAACGTGGCAAGGTATTTGCAGGTATTGCCAATGCTCGATAGTTTTAGTAAAAGATAATTAAATATAAGGAGGGATAGTATGAATCCATATAATGTAACAGGACCTAGCAATTCTCAAGTTGCTCAGGTTGAAAGTATTGTATCCCAACGTTTGAAGGGATCCTTCTTGTGGATGGTTGTAGGTTTACTTACGACTATCGGTGTTGGAGTGGCTGCGTTGGCAAATCCAAACTGGCTACGCTTTGCATACGAAAACTTTAATATTATTCTATTAGTTGAACTAGGCGTAGTATTCCTATTTAGTGCTCGTGCGTATACTGCCAATGTTATGACTTTAAAAGGCATGTTCTTCCTCTACAGTGCATTGAATGGTCTTACATTGACACTTATATCCTTGAGATATAATGTATTTGAAGTAGTTATTCCCGCGTTAATCGGTACGTTAGCGTTCTTCATTGGCTTTGCTATCGTAGGGGCTACTACAAAACGTAACTTATCATCCCTTACACCATATGTAATGGCTGCCTTACTTGGTATGATTATCGTATCTTTTGTGATGATAGGGGCTCGTTATTTTAACTGGGCTGTACTCAGTGGCTTTAGCGACACTGTTAGCTTAGTTCTAGGTTATGTAGGGGTTGTAGTATTCTCCATCTTTACAGCTATCGATGTGAACCGCATTAAAAATAATGTGACACAAGTAGCGCTCTTGGAGGATGAAACTATTCTAGACCGCATTGAAATCACAGGTGCTTTGAGCCTATACTTGGATTTCATTAACTTATTCTTATCCTTATTGCGCATCTTTGGTAATAAGCGATAACAAAGGAGCTTGTATGGACGATAGAGAATGGCAAACCTTTGTGACTGTTGTCGATGAAGGCAACATTTCAAGGGCTGCAGAAAAATTATTTTTATCACAACCGGCGTTGAGTTATCGGTTGCGCCATATGGAAAAAGCCTTAGGCCATTCTCTGTTGTTGCGAACTGCTGAAGGAATTGCTCTTACGGCACAAGGCGAAATTTTTTATGACTACTGTAAAAGAATGATGCAAGATCAAGAGGCGTTGGAGCATGCTATGAACTCAGCGTCTGGTAAGATTCAAGGAACCTTGAAAATTGCGTCATCTATTAACTTTGCAGACTATGAACTACCTGCGCTATTGCAATCCTTTAGGGAGCAATATCCAGATGTTCATATTCAAGTAAAAACTGCTTTCAGCCATCAAGTAGTAAAAATGTTTAATACTGGTGACTGTATGGTAGCCTTTGCACGTGGTGGCTATGACGTATCTGGTAAATCAGAGTTTCTCTTAGATGAACCGTATTGTTTAGTCTATAAAGAATTAGTACCACCTGAGTCGTTAGAGAAGGTACCATTCATTAAATACCAAACAGATGCATCTGTAGCAAACATTATTGAAACGTGGTGTGCTGAGCATTTTGAAGAACCACCGAGTGTTGCAATGGATGTAAATTCTATGAGTACGTGCCGTCACTTTGTACGTGCAGGCCTTGGATGGTCCATTTTGACCTATATGGGCCTTGGTTCTTGTAAGGATAGAGATATATATGTAAGTCCATTGCGTAGCAAAGATGGTACCTATATCACTCGTGATACAAATATGGTATATACAAAGGATGCGGAAAATCTTGTAGTAGTTAAAACATTCATTGAATATGTTCGCGATTACTATAAAAAACATACCGTAGTAGATAATAGTATTTTTAGAGAATATAAAGGATAGATTATACAAATCGAGTCTATATAAGGCTTTATAACTGTCTATCCATGCTATTTCAGTATTAGACTTTTTCGATATAATCAGTCATAATAAAGGTGTCTCGAAAGAGCAAGGCAGTACCATGTAAGTGCATGTATACCCCCTTTGGGGACGTATACATGCACTTTTTTCATTTTGGGCTGCAAATCTATGCTCAAAATGCATAAAAAGTATGATTGGTAGATATAAAAGTTTTTATAACCCCTATAAAGGTAATCTATTATTCATAATTCTTTTAAGCATATATAATGAGTGTAGACAAAGACTCCTAGAGTTCAATAGATGATAGTCGCGTATCACGAATCTTTAGGGGAGTGTTAGGATGATATACATGCCTATGTTTTTAAGAAAGGAATAAACATGGAAAAATTCTTAAAACTAGCACTTATCGTGCTAATTCCAATTATCCTCTGGTTTACAACTCCACCAGATGGGCTCACTGATACGGCGTGGCGCCTTCTAGGCTTCTACATTGCAGGTATCGTAGGTTTGATTTTAAAACCATACCCAATTCAAATTATTTTATTAGCTGTATTATCTGCATCTGCATTATTCTTAGACAATGCAAAAGATATCTTGGTAGGTTATGGCTCCACAGCATTGTGGATGATCATCGCTGCGTTCTCCTTGAGTGTTGCGTTTGGTAAAACTGGTCTCGGTCACCGCGTTGCATACCATTTGATTGATGCATTTGGTTCTACTGTATTACGTCTTGGCTATGTAACAGCACTTCTTGATTTAGTATTATCCCCAGCTACACCTTCTAACACAGCACGTGCGGCTGGTATTGTATATCCAATCAATTTATCTATCGCTGAATCTATCGGTTCCTATCCTGGCGATACTGCTAAACGCGGTGGTTCCTTCATCTTGATGAATGGCTATTTCGTAACAAAAATTACATCCTTCATGTTCTTAACAGCTATGGCTCCAAACGTGTTGGCATTGGACTTTGTTACTAAAATCACTGGTCTAAATATGACTTGGGCTGAATGGGCTTTAGCTTTAGCTCTTCCTGGTCTTGTAATGTTGATCTTTGTGCCACTTGTAGGTTACTGGATCGACCGTCCTGAAGCAGTAAAAATTGATAATAAGAAATTAGCTGCTGATGGTCTTGCTAAATTAGGACCTATGAAAATGTCTGAAAAAATCTTGGCTGTTGTATTTATTCTTGCTCTTATCGGTTGGGCATTGCCTTCCATCGGTTTTGACTTGAGCCCAACAGCAGTAGCATTAGTAGCTATGACTATTGTGTTCTTCGCTGGTATCATCACTTGGGATGACATGGTTCAAACTAAAGCTGTTTGGAACACATTCATCTGGTTCGGTGCTATCCTTGGTTTATCCACTGCTTTAACAAAAGCTAAATTCTTTGCTTGGCTTGCAGCATATATGCAAGCAAACTTGGCACTCGATGTATCTCCACTCGTAGTTGTCTTAATTCTTTCTGCTATTAGCGTTGTAATTCGTTACTTATTCGCTTCTAGTACTGCATACATTGCATCTATGCTTCCAGTATTCTTAACTGTAGGTATGGCAGCAGGCGTAAATCCAGTTATGTTTGGTCTTGTATTGCTTGCAACAAACGCATTTGGCGGTCTCGTAACTCACTACGGTGCATCCCCTGGTCCAATCATCTACTCTGCAGGTTACAATAACTTGAAAGACTGGTGGACTGCTGGTGCTATCTTAGCAGTATTGAGTTGGATTCTACTCTTCGTAGTAGGTATTCCTTGGTGGACTTTCATCGGTATGATTTAATCACCATATAATTTTATAATCAACATTGTTTTAGCGGCACGGACCAGACATTCGCGACACGTCTGGTCTTTGCCATTTGATATATTTTTAGTGAAAGGATGCAACATGGCACAATTAGTAAAAGCTGCACAAGCTGGCTTCGACGAAAAAAATGATGCATTAGTAACGGTTGAACCGATTGCTAGCGGTATCGAAATTGAATTAACATCCAAAGTTATCCGTCAATACGGCGACCAAATTAAATCCGTTATCTTGAACACAGTGAAAGAAGCTGGTTTTGATGGCGTGAAAGTAATCGTACAAGATAAAAATGCTTGGGATTACACAATTAAAGCTCGCGTATTAGGCGCATTGGAAAGGGGGAGCAAAGCATAATGGCTAACGATAAAACATTCCCAGAAGTTAAAACAAACCCATTAACAGAGGCTGCTAAAAAACGCTTGTCTCGTTCCATGATGTTCGTACCAGGTAATACACCTAAAATGATTAACAGTGCTGACATTCACGGTGCTGACTCTATCATGATCGACATCGAAGATTCCGTTGCTATTACTGAAAAAGACACTGCTCGCCTTTTAACTGCAGAAGCATTGAAATCTCGTAAGTTCCGTGGTGAAACAGTTGTTCGTATCAATCATCCTACACAAACTCCTTATGGTTATGATGATCTAGATGTAATCGTTCCAGCTAAACCTAATTTGATTCGTTTACCTAAAACTGAAGATGTTTCTGAAGTTGAAATTGTAGCGAAAAAAATTGAAGAAGTTGAAAAAGCTAACGGTTGGGAAGAAGGTACAATCAACAT
>NZ_CALJSP010000174.1:0-22839 GCF_937975875.1 Veillonella dispar
AAAAAAATTGCAGCCCAATTAGGTACTACTGGTGCAGATTTAGCCCATAAAATCGAAGGTACTACTGTAAAAGAGTTTGACCATAGTAATGAAGCTTTGTTAGAATTACAAAATGGTGGTGCTGATGCAACTGTTATTGATTTGCCAGTGGCTCAATATTACAGTACTAAACATCCAGATCAACATATTAAATTTATGGCATATCCAAATACAAAAGAATATTTGGGCTTAGCAATTAATAAAGATAATAAAGATTTACAAGAACAAATCAATAAAGCAATTGCAGATATGAAGGCTGATGGTGAATTTAATACATTATATAAAAAATGGTTTAATGTAGATGCACCTGCTGATATGCCAGTAGTGGTAGAATTTAAATAATAGGAGAGATCATGAGTTTTAATTGGGGGTTAATTGCGGATAATTTACCGCTCTTATTACAAGGTGCACTTGTAACCGTAGAAATTACAGCTATGTCTGTTGGCTGTGGTTTCTTTATCGGTTTATTAGTAGCCTTAGCAAATTTATCTAAATTTACTGTAGTTAGATTATTAGCAAAATGTTATGTAGATATCATTCGTGGTACACCGTTATTGGTACAAATCTTCTTGATTTATTTTGCTTTGCCAATGATTACAGGACAACGTATTGATCCATTTATTGCAGCTGTTACCGCATGTAGTATTAACTCTGGTGCATATGTGTCTGAGATTTTCCGTGCTGGTATCCAGTCTATCGATAAAGGTCAAATGGAAGCAGGTCGATCTCTTGGTTTAACTTGGGGTCAAACTATGCGTTATATCATCATGCCTCAAGCTTTCAAAGCAATTATCCCACCATTGGGTAATGAATTTATTGCTATGTTGAAAGACTCCTCATTGGTTTCTGTAATTGGTTTCGAAGAATTGACACGTCGTGGTCAATTAATCATTGCTAAAACGTATGCATCCTTTGAAATCTGGGGTACAGTTGCTGTTATTTACCTTATTATGACAGTAACAATTTCACAATTAGTTGGTTACCTTGAAAGGAAATATAGCATTAAATGATTAAATTAGAAAATGTACATAAATCCTTTGGTAAAAATGAAGTATTAAAGGGCATTGATTTACATATAGAAAAAGGTCAAGTTGTCGTTATAATTGGTCCATCTGGTTCTGGTAAAAGTACAGTATTGCGTACTATGAACTACTTAGAAGAGCCTACATCTGGTAAGGTAATTGTAGATGGTATGGATCTTTCTGATAAGTCTAAACTCAATGAAGTTCGTGCTGAAGTAGGGATGGTATTCCAAAACTTTAATCTTTTCCCACATATGACTGTAATGGAAAATTTAACATTAGCTCAAACTAAGGTTCGTAAAACTTCTAGTGATGAAGCTAAGAAAATCGGACAAGCTTTACTTGATCGCGTTGGGTTAGGAGATAAAGCTAATGCATATCCTGATTCCTTATCTGGTGGTCAAAAGCAACGTGTTGCTATTGCCCGTGCCCTAGCGATGAAACCAAAAGTTATGCTATTTGATGAACCTACATCTGCACTCGATCCAGAAATGGTTCGTGAGGTTCTAGATGTAATGAAGTCTCTCGCAGAAGAAGGGATGACGATGGTTATTGTTACTCATGAAATGGGCTTTGCTAAAGAAGTAGCTGACCGCGTATTATTCGTTGATGGTGGATTAATCTTAGAAGATGATACTCCTGAAAAGGTATTTGATGCTCCAACAAATGAGCGAACAAAATTGTTCTTGTCGAAAATTTTATAATAATATTTTCTAACATAAAAGGAAGTAAGTTCTGAAATTCAGAGTTTGCTTCCTTTTTTTTGTATTTTTAAAGATAACCAAATTTGTAGATATTAAATTTCTTAATATATGAATCGATTTATATCTATTAATATATTTGATGACTTATTTTATCCGTATCTGTTCAACCCTTGTAAATAAGCGCTTTTAGGCTTTTCTTAATCTATAAAATACGATTATTGCTATAAATATTTGTGATATATAAATATTTTATACATATATATTTTGGAGTAATAATTTTTAATTCATATAATTTTATGATTATAAAATTATGTAATAATTTAATGTGCTGTTCGGAAATATTTATAATATAGATAAATAAAGGTTTTAAAGTAGTTTTTAGGGGATGAATTATCAATAAGATATATTTGTATATTCATTAAAAGCGTTAATATTATTGTTTGATATTTTATACATGCTGTGTTATGATACAAGTGTAGTGCAAGACAGTAAGACAATATATATATTTTTAGGAGGATGTTACCATGTTAGGTAAAGTAAAATGGTTTAGCGCAGAAAAAGGTTATGGTTTTATTGAACGTGAAGACGGTAGCGATGTATTCGTACATTACTCTGCGATCCAAGACGAAGGCTTCAAATCTTTGACAGAAGGTCAAAATGTAGAGTTTGATATCGTTGATGGTAACCGTGGCCCTCAAGCTGCTAACGTTGTAAAAGCGTAATAACATACCAAAAAATACATAAAAGCAACATATAAAGAAACTCCGATATCGCATGATGTTGGAGTTTTTCGATTGTTACTGGAAATAATATTTATAATTCTGCAAAAAATATAAAAATTCTTTTGAAAAAAAGAGGAGTTTTATACCTTGATGTAGAAATACTAAATATAACACGAGAGATAAGTAAAAAATTACTACACACTCGTATCTCGTGGATGATTTTTAGAAAGGGTGTTGACTTATGAAAGTAGCAATCAGAGGTAAAAACATTGAAGTGACAGATGCTCTAAGAGCATACATCGAAAAAAGATTGAGCAAATTAACTCGTTACTTCGATGATGAGTTAGATGCACAAGCGGTTTTATCCGTTGTTAAAGATAAATCTACTGTTGAACTTACATGCTTCGTTGATAAGATCGTTCTTCGCGGTGTAGAAACAAACGATGATATGTATGCAGCTATTGATTTAGTAATAGACAAGATCGTACGTCAAATCCATAAACATAAAACTCGTTTAGCAAAACGCTTCAAAAAACAAGAAGCTTTCCATCCTGAAGCTTTAGCAGCTCCTGTAGAAGAGGAAACTATCGAAGTTGTAAAACGGAAACACTTTGCAGTACGTCCTATGGATGTAGAAGAAGCTATCTTACAAATGAATCTTATTGGCCATGACTTCTTTATGTTCTTCAATGCTGAAACAGAAGCAATGAACGTAGTATATCGTAGACATGATGGATTCTATGGTTTGATTGAGCCAGAATTACAATAACCTATAATATCGGCTGACAATAATCCTAACTCCTTTCTACTTTTTAAATCAGCCGATTATTATATCAAGGTGGATGACCATTTTGAGTCATCCACCTTTTTTATAAAATGCTATAAATAATCGTGAAATGCCTTGAATTCTTTGACTATTCAAGGCATTTTCGTTATAATAAATTAGATAAAATAATGTAAGATGTCCTATAGAGGAGTGATTTGTTTGTTAAGCTTTTTACAAAGGCTATTAGGCAATAATAACGCAAAAGAAATTAAAAAAATGCGTGCTATTGCTGATCATATTAATGAAATTGAACCGAATTATGTTAAATTAAGTGATGCTAACTTAGTAGCAAAAACCGATGAGTTTAAACGTCGTTTGCAAAAAGGGGAAACGTTAGACGACATTTTGCCAGAAGCATTTGCTGTAGTTCGCGAAGCATCTAAACGTGTGTTAGGTATGCGTCATTTTGATGTGCAGTTGATCGGTGGTATTTGCCTTCATAGAGGTAATATCGCAGAAATGCGTACTGGCGAAGGTAAAACATTAGTTGCTACATTGCCAGTATATCTAAATGCATTGACAGGTAACGGCGTACATGTTGTTACAGTAAATGATTATTTGGCTACTCGCGATAGTGAACAAATGGGTCGTTTATATAACTTCTTAGGCCTTTCTACAGGTCTTATTGTGGCTAATCTCGATTATAACCAACGTAAAGAAGCATATGCATGTGATATTACATATGGTACAAATAATGAGTTTGGTTTTGACTATTTGCGCGATAACATGGTATCTGATGTATCTCAAATGGTACAACGTCCATTGAATTACGCAATTGTCGATGAAGTTGACTCTATTCTTATCGATGAAGCGAGAACTCCATTAATTATTTCTGGTCCTGGTCAACGTTCCACAGATAATTACTACAAGTTAGCTAAAATTGTTCCTCATCTTGTAAAAGATGAAGATTATACAATTGATGAAAAACAAAAGACTATTGCACCTACTGATTCTGGTATCGCAAAAGTCGAAAAAATGCTTGGTGTTGAAAACTTGTATGATGCAGAAAACATCGAGTTAAACCATCTACTTGGTGCATCTTTACGTGCTTATGCTATGATGCATCGCGATACTGATTACGTAGTTAAAGATGGTGAAGTTGTTATCGTCGATGAATTTACAGGTCGTTTGATGTTTGGTCGTCGTTATTCTGATGGCTTACATCAAGCTATCGAAGCTAAAGAAGGCTTGAAGGTTGAACGTGAAAGTCAAACATTGGCTTCTATTACATTCCAAAACTATTTCCGTATGTATAAAAAGCTTGCTGGTATGACTGGTACAGCTAAGACTGAGGAAAAAGAATTCATCGATATTTACGGTTTGGAAGTATTGCCTATTCCTCCAAATAAACCATTAGCCCGTGTAGATTTGCCAGATCAAATCTTTAAAACTAAGGCTGCTAAATATCGTGCCGTAGTACGTAATGCTGTAGAACGACATCAAACTGGTCAACCTATTTTGATTGGTACTACATCTATTACACAATCTGAAGAGCTTTCAGATATGTTATTACGTGCAGGCGTACCACATAAAGTATTGAATGCTAAACATCATGAAAAAGAAGCTGAAATTGTTGCCGATGCTGGTCAAATGGGCATGGTAACAATTGCTACAAACATGGCAGGTCGTGGTACTGATATTACATTAGGTGAAGGTGTACCTGAATTAGGTGGCTTGGCCATCTTAGGTACTGAACGTCATGAAAGTCGCCGTATCGATAATCAGTTGCGTGGTCGTGCTGGTCGTCAAGGTGACCCAGGTTCCTCTCAATTCTTCTTATCTTTAGAAGATGATTTGATGCGTATCTTTGGTGCTGACAATATTACAGGCATTATGGATAAACTTGGCATGGAAGAGGATGAACCTATTGAGCATTCTTTGATTACTAAATCTATTGAACGTGCTCAAAAGAAAGTAGAAGATCATAACTATAATATTCGTAAATATGTACTCGAGTATGATGATGTTATGAATCAACAACGTGAAGTATTATACGAACAACGTCGTCGTATTTTACGTAATGAGTCCTTACGTGACACAATCAATGAAATGATTGATAAACTTGTTACTGAATCTGTAGATGCTTATGCAGATGAGAAATTATATCCAGAAGAATGGGATTACGAAGGTCTCTACAAGCACTTGAGTCAATATTTCTTAACCGAAGATATTATGACTCCTCAAGATATGGAAGAATATAGTCGTCAAGAATTATTAGAACGCTTGCTTGAAATTGCTCATGCTGAGTATCAAGATCGCGTTGATATGCTTGGTGATGCTATGTTTGGCCAACTTGAAAAGGCTATTATGTTGCGCGTTGTTGATAACAAATGGATGGAACATTTGGATAATATGGATATGTTGCGTGAAGGTATCGGCCTTCGTGCATATGGCCAAAAAAATCCATTGGTGGAATATAAATTTGAAGCCTTTGATATGTTCCAAAACATGATTGCTGCTATCCAAGATGAAACAATCATGGCGTTGTACAAAATTCGTGCACAATTGATTCAAGAAATTGAAGAACCAGTTGACCACTTAGAAGGTGCACAACCCCATCATGAAGATGTGTTGGAGCCACAAAACATAGATTAAGATTTGTGAATGGCACGTTGCTCAATGGGATTTCCTTCTGGGCAACGGCCATTTTTCTATTTTATTAAGGTGATAGTTTATCGATGTAATAAGCTAATAAGTTAAAGGTGGTGAACATAAATTGTTAGAAGATTTAAAACCTATTATTTCTAATCTAGAAGAACGTATTTATGGAATGAGGGATTCACTTTAACATCGCTCAGAAAGAAGATCGAATCTTTACACTTGATGTGCAAATGAGCGACCCTACATTTTGGGATGACCCAGACAAGGCTCGTGAGATTTCTCAAGAAGCCACACAATTGAAAAATGCTGTAGAAAGCTATAAACAACTTGTTAGTGATATTGAAGATGCTAATGTAATGCTTGAGATGGCAATAGAGGAAGATGATTGTTCTCTAGAAGGTGAAATCAAGGATTATGTTCAACAAATAGAAGAAACTGTAGAGAAACAAGAAGTTCTTTTATTGCTTAGTGGTGAATATGATGCTAATAATGCGATTTTAACATTCCATGCCGGTGCAGGTGGCACAGAGGCACAAGATTGGTGTTCCATGCTAATTCGCATGTACTTGCGTTGGGCTGAAAAAGCAGGATTCTCTATTGAATTGATGGATGAACAACCAGGTGATGAGGCGGGCACAAAATCTGCTACATTTTTAATTAAAGGTGAAAATGCCTTTGGTTATTTGAAATCTGAAAAAGGTGTACATCGTCTAGTACGTATTTCACCATTTGATGCTGCTGCACGTCGTCATACATCCTTTGCTGCTGTTGATGTAATGCCGGAAATTGATGATACAGTAGAAATTAATATTGATATGAAAGATGTACAAGTAGATACATATAGAGCTAGCGGTGCTGGTGGTCAGCATATTAATAAAACTGATTCTGCTGTACGTATGACGCATAGACCAACAGGTATCGTAGTACAGTGTCAAACTCAACGTTCTCAAATGCAAAATAGGGAACAAGCATTACGATTATTGCGCGCCAAATTATTTGAATTAGAATTAGAAAAACAAGCAGAACTTAAAGAGCAAATTGGTGGTACCTATCAAGCGATTGAATGGGGTAGTCAAATTCGGTCGTATGTATTCCACCCATATAATCTCGTTAAGGATCATCGCACAGGGGTTGAAACAGGGAATGTACAATCCGTTATGGATGGTAATTTAGATCAATTTATGGAAGGTTTCTTGAAAAAAGAAGCGAATTTAACAATTTAGGAGTTCTTATGAAAAAGTTTTTACTATTCCTATTAGTGCTGATTATTGCTTTAGCAGCAGCAACTCAATTTTTATTACCTTCTTATATTAGTTCCCGTATTGAAAAACAGTTAAATGATTCACTAAAACCATCTTCTCAAACAGTAAATGTTGAGTCTCAACCAGGATTTAAATTACTCTATGGTGAAGCTGATCATGTATATGGTTCTTTAGATGATGTAAAACTTGGTAAATTAAACTTTGCAAACTTCAATTATGATGCAACACAAATTCTTGTAAATCCAATTTCATTATTGGCTAGCCAAGAAATTGATGTAGTAAGTGTAGGTAGTTCTAGTATCGAAGGTACTGTGACTAATGAAGATTTGGCTAAATTCTTAAGCACTCAAGCTGGTAGTGAAATTCAAGATGTAAAAGTAAACATCAATAAAGATAACATCAGCTTAACTGGTAATATGAATGTTGGCATGGTATTTAAAGGTTCTGTTAGATTAGATGGCAACTTAGAATTAAAGGATAATACTTTACTATTCGCACCTAAAAAGTTCACCATTAATGGTGCTACTATCCCAGGTTTGACATCTAATGTATTAGAGGCTACAGAAGTTTATAACTTTAATAACTTCCCAATTCCTGTGAAAGCTGAAAGCTTAACTGTTGATAATGGTGAAATTCACATCAAAGTTAAACCTGTACTTAACTAGAAAGGATTTATCGTGAATCATCGGAATACACAAAAAAGTAAGTACTCTTGGATTCTAATACTCTGTATTATCGTGGGACTTGTATCCTCTTTATATTTGGTATTTGAACGCCATCAGATTGAAAAATCTCAAAATCATATTGAAAATATCGTAGATTATGATGCTGTTCTAAGAGCTAATGCCTTTGAAAAGCGTAGTCAACAAGAGGCTTTTGATGCACTTCGTAATGCAGGTGTAACAGCATTTGCCATTTATGATCGTACCTTAGAAAAAGCTAAAGATGCAGGTCAAGTTAAGGTGTTAAGCTCCGAAGAGATGGATGCAGTGCGTATTAATGGGGCATCCGTTAAAAATGGTGCAACCTATGTAGCATTAATTTCAGGTAAAGAAGGCTATTATAAAGAAATTCGCGAAGACTTGTATCATCGTATTGGTAAAGATAAAGTTAAAGAGCTTAATACTAGTATTGGTCCGGTCCTTGAATTATATGGTGCTACCGCTGATAGCTATCTAAAAATGAATCTTGGTATTTCCAAGCTACAAGCTCAAGAAGTTGCTAATCGTGGATTTAATGTTATAGTTCGTCCTACAAACTACAGAAATGTAACATCAGATGACCTCCAATATGTGTTTAAGCGTCTTGAAGGAATTCCACATGTAACAGGCATGATCTTTGCTGGTAAAGAGGCCCTAGGAGCTCCTGATTTAACGGATGAAACATTAGAACTATTACATAAGAATCATATTCCTCTAGTTGGTATTGAAGCCGTTAACCAACTTCAATATGAGCCACAACAAGGTTTCTTGGAAATGGCTGCTAAAGATAATTATAGTGTGGGCCGTGTATATACAATTGCTAAGGATGAATTAAAGAAAATCACTCCAGAAGAAGCAGCTCAACGATTCTATATTAGTGATATTGAACGTAATATTCGTTTTAACTTATTCCCTATGTATGAAACAGGTGTAAACAATGAAACAGTATTACAAACAACTATTAACTATATTGGGATGACCACTGAAAAATTATCTACTAAAGGTTATGAATTCGGTCCTGCTGATATTTATCCTCCTTATACGCCAAATCCTTTATTAGTTGTCATCACAATGATTGGTGCTATTGCGCTATTCGTTTATGTTGCTCAAATGTTAGTTCCAATGCGTAAACATACACAATTGGTAGCATTCTTTGGCATTTCCCTTGTATCTGTAGTATTATTCATCATTACAAGTGGTACATTGATTACTCAAATCTGGGCTTTATCTAGTGCTATTATGGCTCCTGTAGGTGCCATGATTCGCTTGATGGAGGAATGGCGTCGTTATGATGGAGCTCGTCCATTAGGTGCTATTAAATCTACCGTATTAGCAGTGCTTTATCTCGTAATTGCTGCATTATTTGCGGCTATTGGCGGTATGTATATTGCATCTTTATTAGGAAATACGAAATTCTTTATGGAATTTGCTATCTTTAGAGGTGTTAAGTTAACATTTGTACTTCCAATTGTATTGGTCATCATCGCGTACTTACAACGTTTCCCTTTGTGGAAAGGTCGTATGATTAACTCTAAAGAAGAAGCAAAGAAATTTGTAGTTGAATTCTTAACAATGGATGTTAAATTTTACGTATTCTTTGTAATGGCTGCTCTTGGTGGCGTGGCATGGGTATTTGTTGGCCGCAGTGGTCATACAGCAGGTGTTCCTGTACCAGGATTTGAACTTATGCTTCGTCGTTTCCTTGAAAATACATTGTATGCAAGACCTAGAGAAAAAGAGTTCATTATTGGTCACCCAGCATTAATGTTGGCTACGTTTGCATTCTTACGTAAATGGCCTACAGTAATCCATTTCTTATTAACTATTGCAGGTGTTATCGGCATAGCTTCAATGGTTGAAACATTCTGTCATATTAGAACTCCTGTATTCATGTCTATTATGCGTGGATATGATGGTTTATTAATTGGTGCTCTCTTAGGTTTGCTTCTTATCATTGCTGTACGTTTCATGATGTATGTAACACAATGGTTCCAAGCGCGGGAGGTTGACCATGAGTAATATTGTTATCTCTGGTTATTATGGTTTTGGTAATGCTGGCGATGAAGCAATGCTTTGTGCCATTATCGATGCCATTCGCAAAGAGGAAGCAGATGCGCATATTACGGTTATTTCTGGTAATCCTACAGAGACAAGCAAAAAACATAACATTCATGCAGTGGGGACATTTTCCGCATTTGGTATTTTAAAGGCAATTGCCAATTCTGATTTAGTGATCAGTGGTGGAGGCAGTCTTTTACAAGATGCTACAAGTATTCGTAATACATATTACTATTTAAGTATTATGGCTTTAGCTAAAATGATGGGAAAAAAGGTAATGCTTTACTCTCAAGGTATTGGGCCTTTAAATCGTCCCTCTACACGAAGAGCTGTTAGCTTTATATTGCGATTTGTGGATACCATTACAGTTCGTGATTCTATTTCAAAATCTGAATTAGAGTCCTTAGGAATTGAAGATGTAGAGGTTACAGCTGATGCTGTTTTGGCTATGCAACCGGCAGATTTGTCTATCGGTAAACGTATTTTAGAAGGCTATACATCTAAACTACCTAAATCTATAGAGAATCCAAAACGAATTGGTGTTGCTGTTCGTAGTTGGAAAGATGATACAGAATATCGTGAATCATTAGCCAATGTGTTGAGCCGATTACAAGAGCAAGATGAGGTAGAAATTATTTTTATTCCTATGTCTCATCCAGAGGATACAAAAGAAGCTAAAATTATCGCTAGTTATATGCCAAAGGGGGCTATTGTTCTTGAAGGCCCATTCTCTACAGAGGAACAAGTATCCTTATCGGGGAATGTGGATCTAATGATTGGTATACGTCTTCATGCTCTAGTATTTAGCTCTTTAATGGGGAAACCTGTTATTGGTATTTCCTACGATCCTAAAATTACAAGCTTCTTACATATGATCGGTCAGGAACCAATAGGAACAATGACACATCTTAGAGAAGAGGCGCTATATCAGCGATGTCATAAGCTCTTAAATTCCAGAGAAGAGTATCAATCCTCTTATGATTGTATTGAAGCATTGCGTTTAAACTCTCAACGCAATGCAGAAATCGCTATTTCATTACTTAAAGATTATTAATATATTGGATCCAATCCAGAAAGTGAGGTCTCTATGGCTACATTAACACAAGATGTTAAACAACTAGTTCAAGAGAAGGCAAAAGCTATTCGCGTTAGTATTGTTCAGTCTGTAACGGCAGCAAAATCCGGTCACCCAGGTGGTTCTTTATCTATCGCTGATGTGATGGCCTTGTTGTACTATGTAGAAATGAATGTAGATCCAGCAAATCCAAAAGCTCCAAATAGAGATCGTTTTGTCCTTTCTAAAGGTCATGCAGCTCCTGCTTTATATGCTACATTGGCTGAAAAAGGTTATTTCCCTAAAGAAGAACTTTTGAATTTACGTAAAATTGACCATATGTTACAAGGCCATCCTGATATGAAACATACTCCTGGCGTAGATATGTCTACAGGTTCCTTAGGCCAAGGCATTTCTGCCGCATGTGGTATGGCATTGGCAGGCAAAATTGACAATGCTGATTATCGCGTTTACTCCATTTTAGGTGATGGCGAGCTTGAAGAAGGTCAAGTATGGGAAGCAGCAATGTTTGCTGGTCATTATAAACTCAATAATTTGACTGCTTTTGTTGATTTTAATGGCCTTCAAATCGATGGTGATATTACTAAAGTACTTTCTCCATTGCCAATTCCTGAGAAATTTAAAGCTTTCAATTGGAATGTTATTGAAGTCAATGGTCATGATCTTGATGAACTTCATAATGCTATTGAATCTGCTAAAGCTTTCACAGAAGGTCCAACTTGTATCGTAATGCTTACTGTAAAAGGTAAAGGCGTAGCTGAAATGGAAGGCCAAGCAGGTTGGCATGGTAAAGCGCCTAGTGCAGAGCAAGGTGAAACCTTTGTTAATGAAATTATGGGGGTACAATAATGGGTAAAGCAACACGTGAAGCATATGGTAATGCGTTAGCTCGCATTGGTAAAGAAAATACAAATATTATCGTATTAGATGCAGATTTATCTAAATCTACTAAAACTGATACATTTAAAAATGTCTGCCCTGATCGATTCTTTAATGTAGGTATTGCAGAACAAAACTTGATTTCTGTTGGTGCCGGACTTGCAGCAGCAGGCAAAATTCCATTTGTTTCTTCCTTTGCTATGTTTGCAACAGGTCGTGCATTTGAACAAATTCGGAATGCTGTATGTTATCCAAAATTGAATGTAAAAGTATGTGCTACTCATGCTGGTATTACTGTAGGTGAAGATGGTGCTACACATCAAAGCTTGGAAGATATTTCTTGTATGCGTACTTTACCTAATATGACTGTAGTAGTACCTGCAGATGAACGTGAAACAGAAGCAGTAGTTGAATGGGCTGCATCTTATGAAGGTCCTGTATATGTTCGTTTAGGCCGTGCTGGAGTAGATGATGTTACAGCTGAAGGTTATACATTCGTACCTGGTAAATCTACTACATTAGTAGATGGTTCTGATGTAACAATTATCGCTTGTGGTGCTTTGGTTGGACCTGCAGTAGAAGCAGCTAAAACTTTAGCTGAATCTAATGTGTCTGCTCGCGTTATCAATATGGCATCTATTAAGCCTATCGATGCAGAAGCAATTGTAAAAGCAGCTACTGAAACAGGTGCTATTGTAACAGCAGAAGAACATAATATCATTGGTGGTCTTGGTTCTGCTGTGTCTGAAGTTGTTGTGGCTAATAAGCCTGTTCCTATGGAATTCGTTGGTGTCCAAGATACATTTGGGGAGAGTGGTACGCCAAAAGAATTGATGGCTAAATATGGTTTGACAGCAAAAGACATTGTAGAAGCAGTAAAACGTGTAATCACTCGTAAATAATCAAAGGGGATCCCATGATTGAATTTAAGAATGTTAGTAAAGTCTATGATAATGGTTCTGTTGCATTAGACGATGTGTGTTTAACTATAAATGAGGGCGAATTTGTCCTCATTTGTGGTCACAGCGGTGCAGGGAAATCAACTCTATTTAAATTGTTAACTCATGAAGTAGTACCTGATTCTGGTACTGTCATTGTTGATGATTTTGATGTTACGCGTATGAAGCGTAGTAAAATTCCAAAATTACGTAGAAAACTTGGTGTTGTATTCCAAGATTTCCGTTTATTACCAAACAAAACGGTATCAGAAAATATTGCCTTTGCGCTTGAAGTAATTGAAGAAAAACCAAAGGTAATTAAGGAAAAGGTAAGTCATGTACTAGAACTTGTTGGCTTAAGTGATAAAGCAAATGATTTACCAGAGGATCTGTCTGGTGGTGAACAACAACGTGTTGCTATTGCTCGCGCTATTGTAAATCGTCCATCTGTACTTATTGCTGATGAACCGACTGGTAACTTAGATCCTGATACAAGTAAAGGTATTGTAGATTTGTTTAAGCATATCAATAATTTTGGCACAACTGTTATTATGGTTACCCATAATATGGATCTTGTTTCGTATTTAAATAAACGTGTTATTCGTCTAAAAGATGGTCGCGTTCAAAGTGATAATATGAGAGGTGCAGAAATTAATGAAGCCTAGAACATTGAAATACTTTTTTAAAGAAGCCCTCAAATCTATGAAGCGTAACGGTCTTATGACGTTAGCATCTATTTCTACAGTGGCTTTATCTTTATTTATGCTTGGTGTATTCCTTTGCGGTGTTATCAATTTGAATAACATGGCATCTAGTTTAGAAAACCAAGTTCAATTGAGCATCTATTTAAAAGATGGTTTAACAACTGACCAAATTATGGCGGTAGGTAAGCAAATTAAAGCTATACCAAATCTTAAGCATTTAGAGTTTGTTAATAAAGAGCAAGCTATGAAGGAATTCAAAGCACGCCTCGGTGATCAACAACAATTAGTAAATGCATTAGGTGATGTAAATCCATTGCCAAACTCTTATGTATTAACCTTTGATAACCCAAGTGATGTTAAGGCTACAGCTAAATTAGCCACTACATTCCAAGGTGTTGAAAGTACACATTATGGTCAAGATATTGTAGAAGAACTTTTCCGAATTACTCAAGTAATCAGAATTGGTGGTATTGTATTAATCGCATTCTTAGCAGCAGCTACATTATTCATCATTTCTAATACAATTCGCTTGACTGTATTCGCCCGTCGTAAAGAAATTGCCATCATGAAATATGTTGGTGCAACCAATGGTTTTATTCGTTGGCCATTCTTGATCGAAGGTATGTTGTTGGGCTTAGTGGGGGCTGTAATTGCCGTACTTTGTGTAGGTGAGTTTTACCATTTCATTACTATGGAAGTTTCTGAGTCCTTAGCATTCTTCCCATTAGTACCAATGTTCCCATTCTTCTATGATGTGGCTATCTATATTTTAGGTGGTGGCATAGTAGTAGGTGCTATTGGTAGTACGATTTCTTTAAAACAATACATGAAGGTGTAATGTTTATGAAATACAACACAATCAAATCTCGTCTTGTAGCAACAATTTTAACAGGTATGGTGGTACTGGGAACACCACTATATATTGTTGCCGAAGATGAGGATTTAACGAATCAATTAGATTCAATTCAACAACAAGTTAATCAACAAAATTCTATCAAAGCGGATGCAGAAACTGTCATTGTAAGTGTATCTGAACAGTTGCGACAAATTGAAGAGCAATTACGTCAGGCCCAACAACAGTTAGAATCTATTCAACAGCAACGTGTAGCCGTTGAAAATGATATTACTGTTAATGAAAAGTTACTAGCTGAAGCACAAAAGCGCTTAGAAGGGCGAGAGGCTGTATTTTATAAGCGTGTACGAGATATTTATATCAATGGTCGTCTAAGCTATTTAGATGTTGTTATTGGATCTAAAGACTTTAGCGATTTTGCAAATCGATTAGAGATCTTAAAACGCATTATCGATTCCGATATTAAGTTAATCGATGAAATTAAAAAAGAACGTGCTGAAATTGCGGCACGTAAACAAGCTCTTGAACAATCACGAGCTAAGTTAGTAGAGCTTGAAAAAGCTGCTGTAGCAAAACAAGCTGAAATTGAACAAAAGAAAAAAGAACGTGAAGTAGTTCTTCAGAAGGCACAAAATGATCGTGCTACTGCAATGCAAGCTGTGGAAGAACTTAATGCTTCTTCCGCTCAAATTACAGCATTATTGAAAGCTCGCCAAGCTGAACGTGCGGCAGCTCGTGCAGCTGCAGAAGCAGCAGCGGCAGCTGCGGCTCAACAGTCTGCACCAAGCTACTCTTGGGTTCAAGGATCTGGTCAACTTGGTTGGCCTGTAAGTGGTGAAATTACTTCTCCTTATGGTTATCGTACACATCCAATTTGGGGCACAACGATCTACCATTCCGGTATTGATATTGGTGTTGATGAAGGTACACCAGTTCATGCTGCTGATGGAGGTACTGTAGTTTGGTCTGGTTGGATGGGTGGCTATGGTTACGCTGTAGTTATCGACCATGGTAATGGTATGTCCACCCTTTATGGTCATAATTCTGAGCTTGCTGTCTCTGAAGGACAAGATGTATCTAAAGGTCAAGTTATTGCCTATGCTGGTAGCACTGGTAATAGTACTGGGCCACACGTACATTTTGAAGTTCGTATAAGTGGGGATCCTGTTGATCCTATGGGATATTTATAATATGAAATTTGATACACGTACGGTGTTGTGGAGCCTATTGAAATATATAGGCTCTGGCATCGTTATTATGTGGCTCACGTTTTGGTACTTATCTGGTTCATTCTGGGGATTACCAAGACTATTTGTAGCCTACTATGCTGCGAGTCAAGTCTTTATGACACCGATGTCTAAAGCGACCCTTTATGATGGTATGCTTAAAGGCTTAATTGGCTCTTTGGGAGAGCCTCATAGTATTTATTTAGATGCTGACGAATTTAAATCCATGAAAATGCAAACATCCGGCACTTATGCAGGTGTAGGCATGGTTCTTGGTCATGATGATAAAGGTTTATATGCAGTTAGTATTATGGAAGATCAACCAGCTTTCAAAGCGGGCATAAAACCTGGTGATCATATTATTGCTATCGATGGTCAATCTACAAGTGATATTACTGTAGAAGATGCATCCTCTCGAATTCGCGGCGAGGCTGGTACCGTTGTCGCCCTTGATATAGAGCGTAATGGTGAAAAATTACACTTTGATATTACCCGTGAATCTATTGTGTTACCTACTGTTAAAAGCAAAATGCTCACAAGTACAGTTGGATATATTCGGATTAGTCAATTTGCAGAAAATACAGCTGATGATTTCGAAACACAATTTAAAGAATTACAATCTCAAGGTATGAAAGAATTAATTTTAGATCTTCGAGATAATCCTGGTGGTTTATTATCTACTACAGAAAAGATTTCTAATTATATTATGCCTCCAGGAACACTAGTTACCGTACAAAATAGAGCTGGGAAAAAAGATGTTTATAAGTCTAATGGTCCAGACGTAGCAATGCCATTAGTAGTTCTTGTTAACAAAGGGTCTGCTAGTGCATCTGAAATTATAGCTGGTGCTATTCAAGACCGTAAACTAGGTACTATTTTAGGTACTAATACATATGGTAAGGGTACAGTTCAAACTATTTACCCTAGTCTTGATAATGAAGGTATTAAGGTAACTATTGCCAAATACCATACACCAAATGACCGTGTTATTGACGGCATTGGTATTAAACCTGATGTAGAACTGGATTTACCAAAAGGTGTAAATCCATCTAGTACATTAGATGATATTCAAATTAAAAAAGCATTAGAGTTATTACAGCAATAATGCATAGGAGTTAAAGTATGTTTATAGATAGAGCGCGTGTCTTTGTTAAGGCCGGTGACGGTGGGGACGGTATGTCTAGCTTCCGCCGTGAGAAATACGTGCCAAATGGCGGCCCTAGTGGCGGCGATGGTGGTAAAGGGGCAGACGTTATTTTTAAGGCGGATAAGAATATTAATACTCTTGTAGATTTTAGATATAAACGTCAGTTTAAGGCACCTGCTGGTGGTAATGGTGAAAGCTCCAATAAGCATGGTCGCGGTTCTGAGCCACTTATTATCCCGGTTCCATTGGGTACTGTAATTAAAGAAGAAGAAACAGGTAAAATTTTCTGTGACCTCGTTAACGACGGTGATACTTTTGTTATTGCTAAAGGTGGTCGTGGTGGCCGTGGTAATGCACGCTTCCAAACAAGTGCTAACCGTGCACCTACATTCGCAGAAAAAGGTGAACCTGGTGAAGAGTTCTGGTTACAACTAGAGCTTAAAGTATTGGCAGATGTTGGACTATTAGGCTATCCATCTGTTGGTAAGTCTAGTATTTTACGTAAGGTTTCTAAAGCTCAACCAGAGGTAGCTGCTTACCACTTTACTACATTGACACCTGTACTTGGGGTAGTAACGATCTCTGGAGACCGTAGTTTTGTATTAGCCGATATTCCTGGTCTTATTGAAGGGGCTAGCGAAGGTGTTGGCCTAGGACATAACTTCTTGCGCCACGTAGAACGGACTAATATTTTAATTCACGTCCTTGATGTATCTGGTATGGAAGGTCGCGATCCAAAGGTTGATTTTGATGCTATTAATGAAGAACTTCGTAAATATTCTGAAAAATTAGCTAATAAAAAGCAAATTGTTGCACTCAATAAGATTGATATGGTCTTTGATGATACAACAATTCCTGATACAAAAAAATATTTTGAAGATAAAGGATATGAAGTATTCCTTATCAATGCATTAAGCGGTGAAGGTTTACCAGAGCTCATGGAACGAGCTTACTACTATGTAGAAAACTACGAGCCAGAGCCTGAAGCAACTGATGATACAGTTGTATACGAAGCAAAACCAGATGTGGAATTCGTTATTACTCGTGGTGATGATGCTGCATTCTATATTACAGGTAAACGTATTGAACGCTTAGTGGCAATGACAAATTTAAGTGATGATCAATCTCTTCGTAGATTCCAACGCATCTGGCGTTTTATGGAGCTCGATGCTAAATTGAAAGAAAAAGGTTGTAAAGACGGTGATGAAGTTGTGATTGGCGATCAACGCTTTACATTCCAAGAGTAGGAGTAATAATGACAGGAAAACAAAAACGGTATTTACGTTCTTTGGCAGCAACAATGCCACCAGTGGTTCAAATTGGTAAAAATGGTTTAGAAAATAGTGTTATTGATAGTGCTCGTGCAGCATTAATGGCTCGTGAGTTAATTAAGGTGAAATTACACAATAATAGCCCTGAAGATAAAACGATTTTCCAAGAGTTAGCTGATATGCTTGGTGCTGAATTAGTCCAAGTTATCGGCTTTAACGGTGTATTATATAAAGCTAAAAAAGAACCAAAAATTATTCTACCTAAATAAATCGTCATATTACTAACATGTATTATATGGGGGTCTACATAACCTGTTAGCCCTAGGAGGTTATTCTATGCGCAGTGCTATCATCAACGCAAAAAGAATAGTAGTTAAAGTAGGCAGTAGTACGCTTTGTTATGCTAATGGTCATTTAAACTTAGAACGCATTGAACGATTAGTACGCCAACTATCAGATTTAGCTAACCAAGGTAAAGAGGTTATCCTCGTTTCTTCTGGTGCAACAGGTGCTGGACTGGCCCCTTTAGGATTTAAGGAAAAACCTAGAGACCTTGTATTAAAACAAGCTGCTGCAGCAGTAGGACAAGGCATCCTTATTCATATGTATGAGCGTATGTTTCGTGAATATGGTCGTACAGTAGGTCAAATTCTTTTAACAAAAGAAGATAGTACTGGTCGCCATAGTTATCTTAATTTGCGTAATACATTACATACGTTATTGCAACTCAATGTTATTCCTATCATTAATGAAAATGACGTGGTTGCCATTGAAGAATTTAAAATCGGAGATAATGATACTTTATCTGCTACTGTAGCAGGTATTGTAGATGCTGATTTGCTCATTATTTTGTCCGATATTGAAGGATTATATACAGCTAATCCAGCAACTCATCCGGATGCTACGTTAATAGAAACAGTTTCTGAAATTACTGATGAAACCTATGCTATTGCAGGTGGTGCAGGATCTAACATGGGTACTGGTGGTATGTATACTAAAATTAAAGCGGCTCATATGGCTACAAACTCAGGCGTACCGATGGTAATCACATCTGGTGAAGTGGAAGATTCTGTTCGTCGTGTATGTAAAGGTGAACAAATTGGTACTCTCTTTGAAGCGCATGATGCCGGACTATCAGGTAAACATCATTGGCTTGCCTTTGGTAAACGATTGAAAGGGTCAATCACTATTGATGATGGTTGTGCGCGTGCTGTATTAGATAAAGGAGCGAGCATTTTACCAGCTGGTATTATTGATGTAGATGGGTCATTTGGACCTGGTGATACAATTTCTATTTATCATGATGGTAAAGAAATTGGCCGTGGACTTATCAACTATGGCATCGAAGATATGAAGGCCATTAGAGGTCATAATACAAATGATATAGCTCAAATTTTAGGTATTAATACAACCTATGATGAAGCAGTACATCGTAATAATCTAGTTTTATTACATTGAGGATATACTATGAACCAGTATGAAGAAATTTGTAAAGATATGGGTCAAAGAGCTAAAGCGGCATCCTTTGAATTAGCTCAAATTGATCAAGGTACATTAGATTCTGCATTATTAGCAATCGCTGATGCTGTAGAAGCACAAACCGATGAAATTATGGCCGCTAATAAGTTAGACTTAGATAAATCTGGCGATTATAATGTGCCTCAAACCATGATAGATCGATTAACATTGACACCTAGCCGCATTTCTCAAATGGCTGAAGGTGTTCGTCAAGTAGCTGCTCTTGAAAGTCCAGTTGGTTCAGTTATAGAAACTATTACACGGCCTAACGGTTTGACTATTGAAAAAAGAGCGGTACCTTTTGGTGTTATTGGCATTATATTTGAGGCTCGTCCAAATGTAACAATTGATGCTGGTGTGCTTTGTTTAAAAACATCGAATGCTACGATACTGCGAGGTGGTAAAGAGGCATTCCATACCAACCAAATTATCGTGACTATTATGCGTAATACCTTAGAATCTTTAGGTATTACGCCAGATGCAATTCAACTTGTGGAAGTTCTTGATCGGGATATGGTTGGTGTATTATTGCACCAACGTGAATATATTGATGTCATCATTCCTCGTGGTGGAGCTGGACTGATTCGTCGTGTTGTAGAGGAAAGTAGTATTCCTGTTATTGAAACTGGTAGTGGTGTATGTCATACATATATAGATGAATATGCTAATCTCGATATGGCATTAGAAATTGCAATTAATGCAAAGGTACAACGTCCGTCTGTATGTAACTCTATGGAAACATTGCTAGTACACCAAGCGGTAGCCGGTGAATTTTTACCACGTCTTGATATGGCTCTACAAGAATATGGCGTTCGCATTCACGGTGATACAGATGTAGCTCAATATATGGAGAATACAATTCCTTTAACAGATGATTCCTTCCATACTGAATATAACGATATGGACTTAAATGTACGTATTGTTGAAAATCTTGAAGAAGCCATTAATCATGTTAATTGTTATTCTACACATCATTCAGAATCTATCGTAACAGATGAACCGATGCGTGCAAGAGTATTCATGAACTTAGTAGATTGTTCTACTGTGTATCATAATGCTTCAACGCGTTTTACTGATGGTTTTGAATTTGGTTTTGGTGCTGAAATTGGTATTAGTACTCAAAAGCTCCATGCTCGTGGGCCAATGGGATTACAAGCACTAACATCATATAAATACTTTGTATTTGGAGAAGGCCAAGTTCGAAAGTGAAAACAGTATATTACTTAATAAGGGCATACTACAGATATATTCAGACCCCAAAAGGTCAATACGAATGGATATCCTATGGAAAAGCACTGCTCTTATTTATCATTATTTGTGTCATTGTCATTAAGGGTGTGACATTATTATGGTAGAGAAACGTCGTATAGGTATCATAGGTGGAACATTTAATCCTATCCATTTAGGGCATCTAATGATTGCTGAGGTGGCTTGTGAAAGTTTTAACCTTGAGAAGGTTATTTTTGTGCCAGCACGGATACCACCTCATAAGCAACATGATGTAATAGATAGTCATCATCGATATGCTATGACAGCAGCAGCCGTGTCAGATAATCCAAATTTTGAAATTTCTGATGTAGAGATGCGTCGTGAAGGCCCTTCGTATACAGTTGATACGATACAACATTTTAAGGTGATCTATGGACCAAATGTTGAATTTTACTTTATAGCTGGAACGGATACAATTCGTGCGTTGCCAACGTGGAAATTTATTGAGGAATTATTAGATGAGGTCCACTTTATTGGTGCTACAAGACCTGATGGATCTAGTGCAATTGATGAAACATTAGATATTTTAGGACCAAAAGCACGAGAAAAAATACATCTTATGGAGGTTCCTGAGATGAAATTATCTGCTACGTATTTACGAGAGCGGTTACGTTCTGGAAAAACTGTTCGGTACATGTTGCCTAAATGTGTAGTGGAGTATATAGAAGAAAACCATATTTATGGGAAGGAATAAAGGATGTTATCATTTGATGAAATACAAGTTAGCGTGAGTCAATGGTTGACCAAAAAACGTTTTAAGCATACTCTTGGCGTTGTTGAATCAGCCACTCATTTAGCTGAGCTTTATGGCGTTGATGTGGAAAAAGCTAGATTAGCCGCATTGTTGCATGATTGTGCAAAGGAGCTTCCGCTGAAGGAAATGCAAAAGCTAGTTAGTGCTGAATCTTATGAGGCTGATCAAGAATTATTAAGCAATGGTAATCTTTTACATGGGCTAGCCGGTATGATTCGTGCTAAACAAGAATTTTCCATATCTGATGCTGATGTTTTGGAAGCCATTAGGGTTCATACGACTGGTAAGGTTCATATGTCTAAACTAGATAAAGTTATATTCTTAGCAGACTATATAGAACCTAATCGAGATTTCCCAGGTGTTGATGAATTGCGTAAAGTGGCAGAACAAAATTTAGATAAAGCTGTATTGCTTGGTTTTGATAACACTATTATTCATCTTATTGAGCAAAAACTGTCTATTTATCCTTTGACCATTCTTGGTCGTAATGATGTGTTACAATCTTGTAAATAATGGAGTTTATATATGGAAGAACGTGAACGAGCAAGAGCTCGCCGTCGAAGAAGAAGACGTCAACAAAAGTCATCTGTTAAATGGCCTAGAATTATATTAGCTATTATTGTAGTAGTAGCATTACTTGGCGGTATAGGATACGGTTTGTATACTGGCGTATCTTATGCATATAGAGCTATTGTAGGTACTACTGAATCAACTGATGCATCTGGAGATAATGGAAATAAACAAGATGGTAATACTGTATCTGTAGAGCAAAAAGGCTTAGATAAACCATTATATATTCTTGTTGTCGGTACTGATGATAATAATCCAAGTCAAAGTGATAGCTTATTCTTGTTATCTATTAATTTAGATCAAAAGACTATGGATGTTATTGGCATCCCTAGTAATAGTAAAATTGATAACAGAGATCAGACTGATGCAACAATGCTCAATAGCATCTATGAAAAAGGTGGTATTGATTTAACAAAAGCTGTTATTGAAGATATGTTTCATATTTCTATACCATATTATGTTGTAGTTAACCAAAATGCTTTCAAAAAAACGAATGATGTATTAGGAAATCAACAAATCTATGTAGAACAAACTATGGAACACGTGGATGCAGACGGAAATAAAGATATCGATTTGCAACGAGGCTATCAAACATTAGATAGTGATAAAGCATTGGCTTATTTACGATATTCTGATCCAAAACATGATACATTTACACGTGTACAACGACAAGAACGCTTTTTAAAACTATGGGTAGAAG
>NZ_CALJSP010000175.1:0-1314 GCF_937975875.1 Veillonella dispar
GCTTTTGTGTGCATTTTGCATCGGCTGGCACGATGATACTCAGACAGATGGGTCAATCTCACCAGAAAAGGCTACTAACACTTCCAAATCTGGACGTTCCATTTGCTCTATCTGACGACGAAACTCTTGAACATAGCGAACTGCATGCAGTCTTGATGGTGTAACAACCATGGCCTTTGCACGACCACCAATCTTATGTCTAGTAACATCCATAAAATGGCGTAACATAACTGCTGTTTTTTGCGTAATATTATGTGGATGCAAGGTTTGGAATTTACGAATAGCTTTCATTCCAGCCGCTGAATCCAATTCAATATCAACATCAACGAGACTCGCTATTTTATAGTACGTATTATAGGTCATGTAATTTTTTAGAACATCAAGAATAAAACCTTCATCTATGGCTTGTTGCATAGAGTAGATATGGAATGGATGATATTCACCCATTTCATCACGAGTACCAAATAGTTGCAAAGTCTTTGCTTTAGGAGTTGCAGTAAACGCAAAGAAAGATAGATTATCATGCTGGCCTTGTGCGACTAGCTCCTTAACGAGTTTATCCTCTTCATCTAAAGCATTTTCCTCATCTTCATATGCCCAGTCAGCATATTCTTGAAGGGCCTTTTCTGTATTTGCAAGGGCTTGTTTTAACTTACGTGCAGCGGATCCAGTTTGAGAAGAATGTGCTTCATCTACAATCACAGCAAAGTTACTACTTTGCGCTTTCACCTCTTCATAAATAACAGGAAATTTTTGTAATGTAGTAATGATAATAGGCGTACCGCTTTCAATAGCCTCTTTTAACTGTTTAGAGGTCTTATCCACACGTTGTATAACCCCTGGGGTATGGTCAAATTGAGAAACTGTATTCTGTAGCTGACTATCCAACACCTTTCGATCAGTTACAATAATTGTAGACCGAAAAATCTTCTTATCATCATTATCATGCAAACCAGATAAGCGATGAGCTAACCAAGCAATTGAATTGGATTTACCAGAACCAGCAGAGTGTTGAATCAAGTAATTATGCCCTGCTCCATTCTCTTTTACATGGTCTAACAATTTTGTTACTACATCTAATTGATGAAAGCGCGGGAAAATCAATATTTCATCAGTAATATTACCAGCACTATCTTTCACAACAGATAGATGCATATATTTTTGTAAAATTTCTATCGTATTCTGTGGTATTCCAAGTGTTGCCATTTTCCCTCATTTCTGTGCCATTGCACCTTTTATGCCGCCGTCTGCACCTATATGCCTGGGCGGACGCATGATAATGGAATCCTTCAAGGACGAAGATTGCAAGCACGA
>NZ_CALJSP010000176.1:0-2953 GCF_937975875.1 Veillonella dispar
GCTCAAACTTCTTTAGAAAATTCATGAATACTCCTTTTATTCGACATCAATTATAAAAGTCCTGCTTATGTGACCAATAGAGTCAACGATAGGACTTTAGTATTTTATAGGGGAATCCTTCAGTAGGAGGTGCACTATGAAATATAAATTGAAGCCGTATATGATAATTATATTAATCCTATGTATTTTAGTAGGAATTTATTTCCTATGGACTATTATAACAGATGAAAGCGATTCTGTCCTAGCTGAAGGGGGTATAGATGGAAATTCTTCTATATCTACTGTAGAACAACAGCCTAATAAACCAATCGCTTATATAACAGGTGCAGTCGCTTCACCTGGTTTATATGAGCTTGAAAGCTCAGCTACTGTAGGTGATATTGTTAAGCTAGCAGGAGGACTATTACCGTATGCAGATGTAGAGTCGGTAAATATGGCTAAGCCAGTTACTGCAGGTGATCATATCCATGTAGTATTTAACTTTCACGGTAATCCTGAAGTGTTATTGCGTGGTAATAAGATAAACATAAACTCTGCCACTGCAAAAGAATTAGACTCTCTGCCAGGTATAGGCCCTGCCATGGCTAAAAGAATTGAGGAATATCGTTCACAAAAAGGCCCCTTTACTTCCGTTGAAGGTATCAAGGGGGTGAAGGGCATTGGTGACGGCGTATTTAAGAAAATTAAAGACAAAATTACAATTTAACAATCAAAATTGTAATCACGAAGGTATGCCACTACATACAAATATTATTGATCGTACAAAAGTGGTGTTAACTCATAGTCAATGGGCACATGTTATATTAGGATCTATCATTATAGGAACAATACTAGGGTATGGAAATTATTTTCCTGTACTCAATCAAATGCACTACATCTTTGCTATAGGGATAGCCATTATAGGTGTCGGTGTTTTTAAAGCCTTACAATCGGCTAATTGGTGGAGCTCACTTGGTAAGTTAATAGTTTTTGTGTCCCTTTTTATAGGACTATCGTATTACCAAACAGATTTACGGATTATACATTTTAATAGCTATACATCATATTATTTGCACCAAGAAGGAGAATATCTTGGTACGGTTGTAATTGCTCCTGAAAGAGTAAATTTGAACGGACAGGAGTATTACAAATATACCATTGAAATCCATAGCTTACATCCTTATAAAGATACTGCCAAAAATGATTATATTAATGCACAGGGAAGGTTACAGGTATATTCAAAGGTGTCTACCACCAAACATCCCATACGACTAGGGGAATATGCAGTTGTAGAAGGTACCCCAAAGTCCTTATTTCTTATCGAAGAGGAAGGTCGTATTAATCTTCGTGGCCGATATATGAGTTCCAATACTCGAGGACGTATCTATGATGGTGTATATAGAGTTGCGAGTCATAAAGATTTACAAGCATTTCACTTTAAAGAAACCTATTCTGAAGAACTATATAGGAAACTCTTATTTATTTGTGGATTAATACGAGAGTCTATAGATAAAACTATTTCTAATTATCTAGAGGGTCCACAACATGTATTAGCACAATCATTAGCTTTAGGTGGCCATTATAGTGAGCTAGGGGAAGATACAATGAAGGATTTTTCCTACACAGGACTTATCCATATTTTATCCATATCAGGTTCACATATTGCTCTCTTGTTAGCATTGGTATATGGACTGGGACGACTTATTAAATTAAGAAAACGAACCAGTTTGATTATGGGAATTTTAGTGGCCTGTATGTATTGTGGTGTCGTTGGTGGCGATGCGCCTGTTGTACGGGCAACGATAATGAGCATACTCATGTGTATGGCTTACATAAAAGGTCGATTATATCAAGCTAAGCAAGCATTATGCATATGTGCCATACTATGTTTAGTATATGATCCTTTTTCTATATTTGATGTAAGCTTTCAGCTATCGTTTGGTGCAACCTATGGTTTGCTTATATGGGGGAAAGTATTATATGAACGCATTCAATGGCTACCAAAATGGATTAAAACACCGCTTGTGTTATGTGTATCGGCACAGTTGCTCATCATGCCGCTACAGCTGTATTACTTTCACTATATTAGTATTGCTAGTTTGTTAGCAGCTTGCATAGTAGCACCTATATTAGATATATCCATCATTTTAATCTTTATAAGCACTGTTATTAGCTATGTAATGTCTATATCGTTTCTATGGTCTTTGATAGATGCACTATTACGCATATCGTTATATTTAAATCATGTCCTAGGGCGTAGTGGTAGTTTACTTTGGCTTGGTATGATGCATCTTTATTGTGTTTATGTATATTATACTTTACTAGGTCTGTTTACGTACTTTTTGACAAATAAGAAGGAGTATACTGTATATGTAGTGATGTCCTTATTATGCATGGTTGCAGCCTATGGTGTTTCATACTATGTGACTCATCATAACAAGAATACGTTAATCCATTATATTCCTATGAAACAGTGTAATGTGCTGCTGTGCATAGCACCAAACCATGAACAGGCATATTTGTTAATCGACGCACCAGATTATATTAAAACGATACCTAATGAAAGACAAATTAATCAAACTATTAGGGCATATGGCATGAATCCTAGAATGGTAAAAGTTAAGTACTTTCACAGTAACGGTTTGGCAAGGGTAATATATAAAAATGGTATGAGCCAAATAGTCGTATATAATGGACAAAGTAGAGAAAAAAATCTAAAATTAAATGATAAGGCTAATGTTTTATTTATAACGAGTCGATTTAGTGTAATGCATGAAATTGATCGTATTTCACCGCGTAGTACGGTTTTGTTTAGTAGTCCTCATGGTGCTTTACGCGATGTGGATCCATCATCAGAACATATGTATATAATGGGATACAGCTTTATTAAAGATATCTATCTGTGAAAGGAGGGAACATGGCACATATTCAACTCATCTATGGCGACGAACCACAATTAATTGAAGAAGAAAAA
>NZ_CALJSP010000177.1:0-18049 GCF_937975875.1 Veillonella dispar
CTGTGCCAACTACTGGAGGCTCCTCTTGCATAGCGGCGATTTCCTCGATGCCAAGGATAATTTTAGACGCCCCACAGAGCGCATCATGGCGCAAGTTCATCGGTGTAGCACCGCTATGATCGGCATTACCACGAATGGTTACATAGAACCGTTCTGGTGCGGCAATACCAGTTACAACGCCGATAGGTTTCGCTTCGTGCTCTAACACCTTACCTTGTTCGATATGAATTTCTGTGAAAGACTTTACAGGTCTCTTATATTCCATATGCTCAATAGCATCTGGATTTAAATTACGCTCTTTCAATGCATCATACAAGGAAATGCCTTGTTTATCTACTAAGCGATGTAAATCTTGTAATGTCAATTCACCGCGCATAGCTTTACTACCCAATGTGGCTGCTCCAAAGCGGCTAGACTCTTCACACATAAAGTCTACTACTGCAATGGTATGGTCATGTTCAAAACCATCATCAATCATACTGCGAACCGCTTCGATAGCAGATAATACACCCACAACACCATCATAATTGCCCCCATCAGGCACGCTGTCCGTATGAGAACCAACCATGACTACTGGTAATTCTGGATTCTTACCAAGCTTATAGCCAATGACATTGCCAAATCCATCCGTTTCAACAGTTAGTCCCGCATCAATCATGCGATCTATAATATATTGGCGACCTGCCCAGTCTGCATCGGTAAAAGCAAGACGATGAATGCCTTCACCAGGTCCAGTAAACTGTGACATAGCTTCAAAATCGTTAGCTAAACGCTCTCGTTGAATCATATAACACCTCACAATCGAATACATCAATTACTGATAAATTATATGGTATCAATTGAATATCATACATATTGGCAACTGTATACCATATCCATTCTACTAGTACTACAGAATAGCTATGATCTATATCATAGATATATCGAATCACTATTTAGAAATTAATCTATCAGTCAATAATTCTTATTTTAAATAGTGAGTTGCAATAGTACCTAATGCAACAATACCATTTAGCATATCTTCTTCGTCGATATCGAATAATGGATTATGATGAGGTGCTTTAATAGCTGAGCCCAATACCATATAGGTTGCTCGACCACCACGATCAATAACACGGTTTAAGAAATAGGCACAGTCTTCACTGCCACCGCCGCTATAATCGAATGGAACTTCTTTAAAGATACCTAATGGTTCAATGATAGATTGTACTTCGCGAGCTAAATCATCGCTAATACGTCCTGCAGGAGTTTCACCTTGTTTTGTAATTTCAAAGGTGCAATCATGCATTTCTGCAGCACCTTTAATAATCGTTTTAGTACGTTCAATCATGTAATCATTGATTTCTGTAGTAGCACCACGAGTTTCTAATTTAAGTGTCGCTACATCAGGAGTAACATTGCGACCTGTACCACTTTCAAAAACGCCTACATTCATACGAGATGCGCCCCCACTATGGCGAGCAATGGCTTGTAAGTTAATAACGGCTGTACAGCCTGCAAGCATAGCATTTTGTGCTTTTTCTGGAGAGCCTCCAGCATGAGCAGAATAACCGCGGAACACCGCATCAAGTTTTGTTGTCGCTAAGAAACCATGGTCGCTACACGCAAAACAATTGGATAGATTTTCATTAAATCCAATATGCATGCCGAACATCAAGTCAACATCATCTACTACGCCAGCCTCTACCATCGCTTTAGCACCACGTACGCCTTCCTCTGCTGGTTGGAAGATTAGTTTAATAGTACCCTTCAAGCCATCCTTATGTGTAGCAATATATTCAGCAAGGCCAAGGCCCATTGTCATATGTGTATCATGACCACAAGCATGCATAGCCTTCTCATGGCGGGAACGGAAACCATTCTTAGCAGGAATATGGTTAGATGCTTTAGATTCGATTACATCATTGGAATCCATATCTGCACGGAACGCTACTACAGGACCATCATCACTAAACTTCATAGTTGCCACAATAGCTGTTTTACCATAGCCCATCTTCTCTACTAGTTCAGGATCAGCACCTTCATCCATAGCACGAGCCATTGCTGCTTTCATAACATCCTCGCTAGGCAAGCCCATACGAGAATCTAAATCAAGCACTTCTGCACCGAGTGCCACATCATAACCCAAAGCAATTAGCTTTTCAGCTACTTTAGCGGCAGAACGATATTCGAGCCAAGCTGGCTCTGGATACATATGAAAATCTCGACGCATAGCGATAAAATCATCGCGGCGTTGTTGTACGAAATCTTTTACAGACATAGGAACCTCCTAAAAATTAATTAGTACTTATATATTAACTATATGAATAGATAAGTAAATAGTCAACCAAATAGGTCATGTATACAATATAAAGAGACTAGCTATGATATAATAATAGTAACAAAGAAGGTGCCTATGACATTAAATGTTAATAAAGAAAAACTCACCATTTTAGATGTACAATTTGATAATTATGAGGACTTTGATGCAGTTTGGTATGCCGTAGGTTCATCTATGATTGAAGACTTCACTCCTACAACTGAATCAGTTCTAGAATTAAAAAATTATGTTACAAACAGAAGGAAGGAACTACAAATTGGCTAAGAACCAATACAAAAGAAAGTATAATTAAGAACTTAGCTAAAATCTTAGATTGCCTAAATTTCTTTCATCCATTTAGGGAAGGTAATGGTCGCACACAACGTGAAGTTATTCGAGTATTAGCATTATCAAAGGGGTATAAAGCTCAAATTCGTGTTTCTGAAGATGATACTGTATATAATACCTATATGGACGGAACCGTACATGGCGACTTACAGAAACTAGAACTATTATTTGAAAAAATATTAGAAAAAATATAATATTTGATTACAAAAAACACATATACCTCATGGTATATGTGTTTTCGTTTGTTTATTTCATTTCTACTTTATTCAGTTTTTCTAGTACTTCTCGTTTAATTTGACGGTATCGATCCCAGGCGATAATGAATACGGTTGCAATGATGCAAATCATGCCAAAAATACCGACCAGCGTAAAATGATTCCCTAGCAATACCCATCCAAAGATCGCTGCTGAGATTGGTTCTAATGATGAAAGTATAGAGCCTTGTATAGCACCAATGAGTCTAACCCCTTCCATATAAGCATTAAAGGATACGACTGTACCAAGTATGATGATGGCGAATAGTCCTAACCAGGTCATGCCATCCCAGAGGGCTTCCGATTCTACTTGTTGAAACATAGCTAAAGATAAAATACCACAGATAAACATGGCAAAGCCCACAATGGATGTGGTGCCATATTTCTTTAATAGCTCAATAGGTTGCAATGTATATACACAGATACTAGCTGCCGATACAAGCCCCCAGAATAAAGCAAGCACATTAAAGTTCGAAACATCTAGCCCTTCTTGCATGACGATACAGAGTGTTCCCACCAAGGCTAATACAATACAGAAAAACTCTGGTATAGATGGCTTTTTAAAGTATCTCAAAAACAAATAGATAATGATCAGCGTAGGCGCAACATATTGAAGGACCGTAGCAATACCGACGCCTGAAATGGCAATGGCCTTGAAGTATGAGTACTGAGATAAAGCAATACCTAAAATACCAAATACTAATAATTCCCCTATATCCTTAGGTTCTGTAAAGATAGAGAAAATACGCTTACCATCCCTTATATAAGCAAGTCCTATCGTCAATATACCTGCTATGAGCAAACGCGCTTCTAGTAGCCACTCCACATTGATATGCTTTGCATTTTCTAGGAATTGTACAGATGTGCCTGAAAGCCCCCAAAATAGAGCACCTAAAATGGCAAGGGCCATACCTTTCCATTGTTTTTTCTCCATACAACCTCCTATCACAACTACTTTCACATTATGTATAATCATAACAAAGAGGCCTCTAAACCGCAATATTCAGCAAAGAGACCTCAAACTATGTACGTTTTTCTAGAGCAATTATAATAACTGTAGCAATGATCATGGCCATGCCAATTAGCCCTAATGCACTAAATTGGTTGCCTAACAAAGCCCATCCAAAGAAAGCTGCCGAAATCGGTTCAATAGATGACAGGATTGATCCTGGCACTGCACCTATTCTCTTAACACCTTCTAAATAAGCATTAAAGGATACAATTGTCCCCAAAAAGACAACATTGAAACAGCCAATAACAGTCCATACATCCCACATAGCATACGAATTTGGCTGATGAAATAAAATAGCAGCAACAATACCACTGAGAAGCATACCGAATCCTACAATCGGCAAGGTTCCATATTTATATAGTAAATCTACGGGAGAAACACTATATACAGCGACCCCTACAGCAGATAGAAGTCCCCATACAAGCACGGCCAGTGGGAATCGCTCCATAGAAAAGCCATCATTCCCCATCAAACAAATCGTACCTACCAAGGCCAGTATAACGGAAATAATTTCCCCTTTAGAGGGCCTTTTACCATAACGGGCAAGCATATAAATAATAATCATTGATGGCGCCAAGTATTGAAGCACCGTCGCAATACCGGCCCCAGCTAAAGCAATGGATTTAAAGTATGTATATTGGCATAAAGCCATGCCAAATACGCCAAAAACGATAAGCCCTACCGTATCTTTCAAACTACGAAAGACATGGAAGATAGAATTGCCATATTTAAACCATGCATAGATAACAGTCAATAGTCCTGCTGTAATTAATCGCATGGTGACAAGCCATTCCAAGTTCATATTCCTAAAGTTACTTAAGAACTGTACTGAAGTACCTGATACGCCCCATAAAACAGCTCCTAATAGGGTTAGTAAGACACCTATAATTTCATATCGCTTCATAGGATTACTCGTCTAAGAGGTCTACATGTACTTTTACAACAACCTTGCGAATTTTAATAGGCTTATCATTAACAGCTAATAGTGGTCTATGGATATCAGATGGGAAGAATACTGTATAATACCCTTCTGGACAGTGGATGTGTCCTTCATCAACAGCTTCATTAGGATAGAAATAGCAATCACGATCTGGATAAGACTCCACAGGCTTTACGAGACCTTTATCTACAAAAAAGCCCATATTTTCTTCCCCATCTACCATGAATTGAATATCTACATAGTTGCGATGAGACTCAGGTTTTGTAGTTTCAAACAGCTTGGTTTCCACATCGTCTACATTGGCATACATCATGTCACCTTCAATGGCATGACGGCCGCCTGGCAATGCTTTCAAATCTGTATTTTTTAAGAAATCTAAAGCTCGTACGATGGCTTTAGGATAACCCATTTTTGTATAATCTGCAGTAATGCTAGAAAAAAACATATGCGATCCTTTCCCGATATCTGGAAATAACACCCGATATATAAGCAATTTTATTACCTTTAATGTTAGCACATATATACATAAAGGACTAGCCATTATACGCTCTATATAAGGCACATATATAGTAAAGTATATATAGTAAAAGCCCTCCATACGCTACATATATGGAGGGCTTCTGTAAAATACTATTCAAATTTATGACTTACGTCAATTGTTATGCTATTAAGTTGTTACGATATGCAATTATCTATTCAGTTGTAGTGATTCTAACTGTATTTGATACAGTACGTGGACATGTTCTTAACTTTATTCTTGAGTCTTACGAGCAGCGATAATTTCTTCCGCTTGCTTATGTGGAACCTCTTCATAAGTATAGAACTGACGGTTAAATACGCCTTGTCCTTGAGTGATGGAGCGCAATGCAGTTACATAGTCGGCCATTTCAGCCAATGGTACTTGTGCTTTAACAACAGAAATACCTGTTCTTTCACTTTGTTCCATGCCTAATACACGACCTCGACGGCTATTCAAATCACCCATGATGTCGCCCATGAAAGCATCTGGTGCAAACACGTTAACTTCATAGATTGGTTCTAATAGGACTGGTTTCGCCTTAGGAATTACATCCTTGATAGCTTGTGACGTAGCTACTTTAAATGCTAACTCTGAGGAGTCTACGCTATGGTAAGATCCATCCAAGAGTGTCACTTGCACGCCAATCATAGGATATCCCGCAATTAAGCCTTTATCTAGGGTTTCTTTGGCACCCTTTTCCACTGCTGGTATGTATTGTTTAGGTACAGCACCACCAAAGATTTTGTCTACGAATGCAAATTCGCTTCCATCGTATAATGGGTCCACTTGAATCTTAACGTGACCATATTGACCATGACCGCCACTTTGTTTCTTATATTTAGACTCGGTTTCAGCGGAGCCTTTAATTGTTTCGCGGTATGGAATATATGGAGTCACAAGTTTAGCTTGTACGCCATATTTACGATCCATTTTGTTGAGGATATGCTCGAGATGAACCTCGCCCATACAATCGATTTGTAGTTGACGGGCCTCAGCATTTTTCACTACTACGCAAGTAGGATCTTCTTCTGCTACTTTTAGAACAGCACCAGCTAATTTTTCCTCCTCACCTTTTTTCACAGGTTCTAATGCCACTGTGTATAGAGGTTGAGGGAAACGGATAGCGTCGTATGTCACTTTAAAGTCAGGAGCAGTTAATGTATCGCCAGTCTTAGCATTTGCCAATTTCGGTATCACTACGATATCGCCAGCTTTAGCTGAGGATACAGGGATTTGTTGCTTCCCAATAAGGGTAACCATCTTGCCCCATTTTTCTTCTACACCTTGGTTTACATCATAAAGGCGATCGCCTTCTTTTAGTTCACCAGAGAAGATACGTACAAAGCTTTGTTTGCCTGCGAATGGGTCTAACAATGTTTTAAATACGAATGCAGTTAAAGGTTTATCTACATGTACTACACATTGTTCGCCGGTTTCCGCATCAGTTGCGGTCATCACTTTTTTAGTTGCATCCGGCATGTAACGAATCATACGATCCAATACTTGATCTAAGCCAATACGAGATGTGGCACTGCCACACATGATTGGGCACACACGGCCACTAATCATCCCTTCACGCAAGCCTTGGCGAATTTCCTCTAAGGATAATTCTTCGCCTTCTAAATATTTTTCCAACAATTCATCACTACCTTCAGCCGCGGCTTCTACGGTCATTTCCCGAATTTCTTGAGCCTTTTCGATAAGGTGAGCTGGTACAGCAATCTCTGTTGGTTGGCCGTCCTTGTAAGTAAACGCAGTCATTTTTGCTACGTCTACGACGCCTTCAAAGTTGGCGCCTTCACCGATAGGAATCTGCAATGGCATAATGCCCTTACCAAATAATTCCCGCATTCTTTCAATAGTACCGAAGAAATCGGCACCATCCACATCCATTTTATTGATAAATGCCATGCGTGGCATTTGTAATTCAACTGCATAATCCCATGCGCGAACTGTGTCAGTTTCTACACCAGATGTGGCGGATAGTACCATCAACATACCATCGCACGCACGCAAAGCGGCACGAACTTCACCATGGAATTCATTATAGCCTGGAGTATCTACGAAGTTAACCTTATGGTCATGCCATTCACATGGAGCCATGCCCAATTGGATTGTTACGTTACGTTTAATTTCTTCAGGTTCAAAGTCCATAATATGTTTATTGTCTTGGCCTTTACCTACGAAATCAACCGCACCAGAGGTTAACAACAAAGATTCGACAAGAGCTGTTTTACCCGCACCATCGTGGGAAACAACAGCAACATTTCTAATTTTATCACTACTGTACTCTTTCATCGGAATCGCCTCCTTAATGGCAAATTACGGCTTTTGCTAATACATTTCGACACCCAAATAGAAAAGTCCTCTTTTTCCGAAAAAATTTATCAAAAAAAGAGGACTCTTTATTAATATTAATTTATATATGAGTATTATCTACCCACTAAAGAGGCACAACCACTAAGAAGTGCCATGAAGATTGCCCAGATAAGAACAAAAATAATGGACGTAATGATACAGGCAATGAAAACTTTCATTTTAGTAAGCATGACCTGTCTTGCCATAAGTTCTAAGGATACCCAGATAGAAATAATAATTAATGCCACGGTTCCTACAAAATATACGAAACCAGCAATAGCACTACTATCGAATACAAGACCTAATAGTCCCATTACGATCAAGACTATCGTATATCCAATACTAAATAATAGTACTTCATACCCTTGTAGATACCAACTAACTTTCATAATAGCTTGTACATTGTCGGTACCACCCATTTTAGTAATAACCCAGTTATATACATAAGAACCGATGGCAACCATTACAAAGGACCAACCGATACTGATGAGCCATGCAAAAACAAATATAAAACTTGCACCAATACCGATTAAATAGGTTAAACCAGTAAATTCATTATGAGGGAGAAATGGAATTAACATAGTCCCAAATAAAGCCAATATAATATATGGAATAGCCCACAAGAATACAGTGCCCCAGAAACCTTTTTTCAATGTACCAGACTGTACAACTTGATCAATACCGCCTTTAAAAGGACTCGCAAATAACCGCCAAAAATCAGAATACCATTTTGTCTCCATAATACAACCTCATATACAAACTGAAACTCTCTAAAAACTAAAACTCTCCCGTACGTTTACCATAATGTTTGGAGTCACCATTTTGCTTCCAGCCTACGGTATCACCGATGGACATTACGCGGCGCGTTAAGCAGTCTTTACATTTGTCTGCATTATCATCTACGCAAGGTTTGTTATCGTACAGCAAGTATTTTGCACGGTGTTCAGGAATGGTAATGATAGGCATCAAAATATTAGCACCCGCAGCAAGGCCTTTTTCACGGCCTAGTTTATCAAGCGCTTGTAGCGCTGTTGTGGCAGCAATATTTACGTCTTTCAAGAATAAACGTGTCAACGCAATCATCTTTAGGCCCAATTGAATGCGGCGCAATTTACCTGATTCGTCATCGATTCCCATCGCCAATGCCTCTTGGCCTAACGGCGTATCATGATGTACCACATACGGCCCCATGCCGATCATATCGATATCCATATCGCGATAGAACAAGATATCATTTACAAGGTCTTCTTCCGTTTGACCAGGCAAACCAATCATGACGCCTGTACCTACTTGGAAACCTACGCGGCGCAAGCTACGTAAGCATTCAACGCGCGTTTCAAAGGAGTGTAGTTCATCTTGAGGATGAATTTTATGATATAGCTCTTTATTTGTTGTTTCAATGCGCAATAAGTAGCGACTAGCACCGGCTTCACGCATGCGGCGGTACGCCTCTTCGCTTTGTTCCCCTACGCACATCGTAATGCCAAGGGAACCATCGCCAATGGCTTTAATATCGCGAATTAAATCCACCACATAATCCACAAAGGCATCATCACAACGTTCTCCAGATTGGAGCGTAATAGAACCATATTCATGGTCGTACGCCCACTGTGCCATCTTGATGATATCTTCACGGTTCATATCAAAGCGTTCCATCTTGTCATTTTCACGACGGATACCGCAGTAATTACAGTTTTTGATGCATCGGTTCGAGAACTCGATGAGGCCACGATAGTACGCTACAGGCTTTACATATTTCGCCTTCACTTCGTAAGCCTTTTTATATATTAACTGCAACTGTTCTTCATCAGTTACAGACATGAGAAATCTTAGCTCATCCTCTGTTAGCCATTCATCGCCAACGAGGTCTTTTGCGAGAATGTCTTGCACTTGCAAACAATCACTTCCTTTCATAACGAACCGTCATCGATTCGCTTGGTATGGTAATGGATTCAATATCTGTAACGCAGACAAATCCATTAATTTCACGCGGCAAATCCCGTACATGCTTCACTTGCTCCGTCAAACATGCATGAGCCATCATGCCACGACTCATTTTAGAGGACGTACTCATCTGTTTAAACGTGTCGCCTCGCAATTCCCAAAACTCAACGGTTACCACCTTTGGATGGTTCACCATTTTTGCATATTCTTTAGACGCTAGATTTAGGATCCAATCTTCCTTGTGAAAGTATGCATCCACCGTTTCGCGCCACGTATCGTATAAATTAATGCCTACCTTATCAACCATATCTAGTCGATAGTCTCTAACGCCCATCGTAGGTTCTACGACGCCGTACAAGGCAGACATCACAACAAGATGGCTTTCACCAAAGGCCTTAGCCTCATTAGATAGGTTGCCCCAGTCTAAATATTTGAAAGCAATGCCATCGTAGCTTTCGCAAGCAAGCCCTACAGGATGGGACTCAAAATCTTGATAGAAATCAAAGAGCGCTTGCGCTTTATCATCCTTTAATTTTAAAGCCTTGCCAAGGGCCTTCACGTCGAGAGATTGCACATGTTTTACAATGTCTTGTGTAATGTGCGGTTGAAATTGACCGTCTAAGACTGCAGGATTGACTGCCCCGTCGTTGATAGTAGCAGGGGTAATCGTTTTAGTCTTACTAGGAGAGAGGACGATTTTCATGGGATAACTCCGCCTTGATAGTTTCCTCTGTCAAATTGTCGATCAACTCAGGATTCCACAACATGAGAGGCACAGCCACTACGTGGCTAGCTTTCATTTCTTTACATAAATTAATGCATTCTTTGAGGTAATCGGAATCTTCATCTACAAGATCGCATACGATCACAACGTGGCGGCCTTTTAGATTAACACCTTCATAGTCGATACTTCCAGCAGATACGGTAAGCATACCTGTTTCCAAACGACCTTCGCTCATGTCGTTCAAGCGAGACATCAACACATGCTCAAGCATAGTGGATACAGGTGTCACTACGCGGCCAATGCCGATAAGAGCTTCAGGTTGTGCATGAACGATAACAGTTTTCTTGCGTTTATCTGTTCTAAAATCAACGAGAGCTTTTTCTAAAGCACCAAAGAACACGAATAATTGCCAAGGATCAAAAGAACCTGTTTGGAACATGTCGATAACAGAACCATCCTCATCCATATTTAGGCGCGTTAATAATTCCTCTGCAATGTCGTTTACAACAACACTGAAATCAGATTGCATTGCATCTTGTACTTTTACTTCGTCTGCCATTAGGTCCTCCTAATTTCTATCTATTACACTGATGAGGGAATTCTCCCTACAGATTTATGCTATCTTTAATTGTAACATATTTTATAGCCCACATGGGTATTCTTGGATACGCTTTTTACATAATCAATATACATAACCGAATATGAAAAAAAGACCGCTACCGCGGTCTTTTTCTCTATCATTATTAGCTTTACATTATGAGCTAACGATTCGATTGTTTTCTAAGCCTTACTACTAGTCTACTAGCTTCATGCAAATATGAGATTGTGTATTATACACCTACTATACGCTCGTATATTATGCGCCTACATAGAGTAGGTAGATGTTCATAACGGTTACCACAATACCAATGCCCCATAATAGTACATTCGTATATGTATGGTTCGCATATTGCCCCATCACCTTGCGGCTACTTGTCATATAAAGCTGCAAGAAGATAGTTATCGGCAATTGCAAGCTCAAGAACATTTGGGAAATCAACAAGGCTTGGAATGAATCAGTAACGAATACAATCAAAAGCAATGCTGGAATATAGGTTAATGCCAAGCCTAATCTTGTATGGAAGTCTTTCATATCGTAAGACTCACCAAACATACCGGCAAAGATACTCGCCCCTGCCATACCTGCCGTAGCAGATGATGCAAAGCCCGCAAAGAGCAATGCGATAGCAAAGATTGTACCTGCTGCCGGACCAATGAGAGGTCGTAACAACTCCTCAGCCTGTTCAAGCTCCGTTACTTCAATGCCATGAGCAAAGAACACTGCCGCCGCCAATAAGATCATGGCAGAGTTAATCATCCAGCCAATACCCATAGATAATAGAGTGTCTAGAAATTCATAACGCAATTGGCGCTTCATTACAGAAGGATCTTGCGTGTTGAACTGGCGACTTTGGATGATTTCTGAGTGCAAGAACAAATTGTGAGGCATAATAACAGCCCCTAAGATACTCAAAATAACGAGCATCGATCCATTAGGAACCTTAGGGTCTACCCAACCAATACCAGCTGCCGCCCAATCTACATTGACCATGTTGACCTCTACGAGGTACGCCAACGCAATGAGGGATACGAATCCTGCAATGATACGCTCTAGCTTCCGATAAGAGTTTGTTATGAGCATAATGGTACAGATAACAGCCGTCAAAACACTGCCTATCAAAAGAGGAATGCCAAATAGCATTTTCAATGCGATGGCTGCGCCGATAAACTCAGCTAGTGCAGTCGCTGCCGCTGCAATGCCCGCCGTACTCAATACGAACCTGGACACGTAACGCGGCAAGAATTCATAAGCACATTCGGATAAACATTGTCCTCGTACAATGCCTAAGTGGGCCACGTTATGTTGCAATAAAATAAGCATAATCGTAGATAGCGTAACTACCCACAACAGTTCATAGCCATAACTAGCACCAGCAGCTAGATTGGCCGCCCAGTTGCCAGGGTCGATGAACCCAACTGTGACAATGATGCCAGGCCCTATATATTTAAAGACCTCGCTCACCTGTTGCTTACCGTTTTGGTGGACGGTAAACAGCTGTTTCTTTAAAAAATCAATCATTATAACTCCTTAAATAGGGTTATAGAGTGAAAGTCATCTCCGTTTGCATACGAGCATCGGTTTTAGATTTTGTATCCTTACCACCTGTATAACGGATGCGCACATTATTATTTACTTTAACGCGAGAGTCATCAATTTTGAATTTCTTCATCTTTTCTTTGATTTGTTCATCAGTTAACGCGCGCTCTTCTGGTTTTGCCACTTCGTCATTAGCTGCATCTAAAGCCTCTTGTTGAGATTTAGATACTTGGTATGTCTTACCAGATTTCTTAGCCTTTTCAGCACGTTTTTCATCTAATTTTTGACGACGCTCTCGGGTAACCTTCTTATCGCGAGCAATACGATAATCCATTACATCACGCATATTTTCTTGGTAAATACGCAATGCATATTGGCGATCGTTATCGTTCATTTGCTCCCGTTTTGTTACGACTTCGTCGATAAGAGGCATGAGCTCATCCTTTGTATAGCTTGTATTGCCATCAAAGACAAAACCATGTGTATCTGTAATAGCACCGTGCTTAACTAGTGTTTGTAATGCTGTATACGTCCAATCATTTGGCGTAATCACACCTGTACTCACGTGATGTTGTGCTTTGCTAGAACTACTAACAGTCTCTACATCGGCACTCACACCATCTACCATAGGACGTGCGCTTGGAATAGCAATGCTTTCAGCATGCGCGAAACCAACAGAGGCAACGAGACATAATGCACCGATGCCAACAGCGCGACGAAGTAAATGTATGTGACGTGTATATTTTGTATTCATAAGAGTCTCCTTAAAATTACATTTGATACAATCTATTATATAAAACCCCTTATCATACGTCAACTCTATAACCTTACACACCTGTATAAATCAATATTTACAAGACCTCAGGCTCACTTGAGCCCTTACACCTTTAGGTCCATCCCCAGTAAATACCACAATAAACAAAAAGACCTCACATCGCGTGATGTGAGGTCTCAGCATGGCGGAGGATTAGGGATTCGAACCCTAGCGACGGTAACCCGCCCTAACGATTTAGCAAACCGTCCTCTTCAGCCTCTTGAGTAATCCTCCATGCTTTACTGGGTAATCATATCATACCCAATAAGGCATTGTCAATCGTATTATTTCAACATAGATTCGATGAACTCAAAAACCTCTAACTACTAGTTTAACTAATAGTTAGAGGTTCTATCCTTCTATATTATATGCGGTTTTATTACACTATATTAAATATAGTATTCTATGTAATCATCAGGAATTTTCTTTTCCTCTGCCTGGCCATTATTAGTACGACGAGGTTTACGGACATACATATTTTCTGGATCTGTTTCAAAGATAACCATATCTTTAGGGATATCGTGTTTGATAACGAGGTTACAACCAATTTTAGTGCGTGCCCCAATAGTAATATCACCTAAGATTTTCGTACCTGTACCGATGAGCACTTCGTCTTCGATGGTCGGATGGCGTTTTACCTTTTTAGAGGACATGCCACCTAACGTCACTTGGTGGAACAAGGTCACATTATCCCCTACGATTGCCGTTTCACCGATAACGACACCCATGCCATGGTCGATAAATAAACCACGACCGATGGTAGCACCTGGATGGATTTCAATGCCGGTTACGTGACGAGAATGAAGTGCTACACGACGAGCCAAGGTTGGCCATCCCACCTTATAGAGGCGATGCGCAAAGAAATGCCAGAACAAGGCTGTAATATGCGGGTATGTCCAAATGACCATCCACACATTTGTTGCTGCCGGGTCAGAATCCATTACGCGTTTAATATTATATTGAATTTTGCCCCATAATTCGCGCAAACCTTGCATCATAGTGACTCCATCTCAAATAACTCTACTCATATATAATATATAGTATACAACATATGTGGTATGTATTCCTATACATAAGATGCTTTATCTATGCGAAATCCGTTACTTTACATATTCATTATTGGCAAAGTTCAAAAGGGATAAATATTTTTCTACCCCATCCGGCGCAATCACCACAATATTAGCCTTTGGCTCTTCACGAGCAATACGCTTTGCCGCAACGATAGCCGCCCCTGAGGAAAGGCCAATAGAAACACCACTTTCACGCATAAAGGTTTGCACTTCACTGAAAGCCTCTTCATCGCTTACAGTTTGTACACCGTCCATCAAGCTTTGATCAAAGTTTTCAGGAATAAAGCCTGCCCCAATGCCTTGAATTTTGTGAGGACCGCCCTTGCCTTCCGTAATGGCTGGAGAACCTGTTGGCTCTACGGCGATGGCCTTTAAGTTAGGATTATGTTCTTTCAACCGTTTTGCAACGCCTGTGAAAGTCCCCCCAGTACCGATACCAGCTATGAAAACATCTACATTTGGCACTTGTTCTACAATTTCAGCACCAGTTGTACGATAATGCATATCTGGGTTTGCAGGGTTTACAAATTGTCCCAATGTGAAAGCATTTGGATATTTATCTAAAATTTCATTAGCTCGTTCAAGAGCACCTCTCATACCCGTTTCTTTCGGCGTTAAGATGAGCTGCGCACCATAGGCCTTAATAAGCTCACGACGTTCTTTACTCATGCTTTCAGGCATAATAATAACAGTTTTAATATGCAAGATAGCGCCCACCATGGCAAGAGCAATGCCTGTGTTACCGCTTGTAGCTTCAACGATAATGCTATCTTCGTGAAGGCGTCCTTTTTCTTTAGCATCTTGCAACATGCCAAGTACAGCACGGTCTTTCACAGAACCGCCTACATTATATTTTTCAAGTTTTACATAGATATTGGTATTTGGTAATTGATATACCGGAGTTTTACCAATCAATTTAGTTGTTTGATTTGTGACTATGCTCATCTGATCCTCCTTTTGGCGATAGATGATAAAAATCGTCCTCAGGAACATCCCAAGGACGATATGATTTTCACCTTGTTATTCTCTATACACTGGATATAACCATTTGTGTATTCCCATAAATACATTCATACTCTATCACCTGCATCTATGCATTGTCAAGAGAATGAAAACCGCTTTTAAAACCCTAAAAATACAGGAAATAACTAGGTTTATTTATAATTTTGTCAGTGTGTCTACCACCACACCCCAGGTAATAGGCACCATAATGATAGCTAGCGCAAGCCCAATAAAGATGACTGCCCCTAGTATAACGGTAAGCCGCGGAACGATGGCTATAACAGTACTATTCGCTACATTATAAGCCTTGTCTATGTCATAGTGCAGTGCTACATAGCCCCATAGAAATCCTGCTATCAGATATGTCGCTACATAAGTGTCTAGTATGATATGCGTTGATACCATCAATTCAACATGCATTAAACGATTGATGACTGGTGAAAGTAACACATTAGTGAGTATAGCTATAAGCTTGAACCATATAAGACATATAATATAAGGCCACATAGTTCTCATGGTCATCCGCAACATATAAAGCAGACCAACTATACCTGAACCCAACGTGCCCTTTGTATGTGCCATATACTGTTCCATCCAAGACGGCTGTTCTTTGCCTTGATGCAGTTGATCATAGTGAAATGATAAATTTCTTTCACCGTGCGCTAAATCAACGAGGCCTAACACTTGTAATAATACTAAAACAAAGACGAAAACAACGCCTATTTGGAAGCTTTCACTAAAGAATAGAGCCATCGGGTCAAATATTAGCTCACTCAAAGACGATAAATTACCATACACATCATAAAATGCAGCGTATATGCCATTTGTTATGAGTACATCCACGATAAATAGGGTCAATATAAAAATAAGATACCCATTCCACCGAGTCCATCTGCTAAGATGTGACAACTGTGTATGCTCCCCTACGATTATGGATGCAGGGTGAATAGACAAGATCACACCGATCATAAAAAACATTATGAACGATGTGCCCATTGTTATATATTCATATACCATATTAACGGTATGCTACGCGTTCAGGCTGCATGTCGTGGAAATGAAGGCGTTCTTTTGCCGTCTTTTCCCACTCTGTACCAGGCTTGCCGTAGTTTGCGTATGGATCGATGGACAAACCACCGCGCGGCGTAAACTTGCCCCATACCTCGATGTACTTAGGGTCCATCAACTTGATGAGGTCTTTCATGATGATATTGATGCAATCTTCGTGGAAATCCCCATGGTTACGGAAACTAAATAGGTACAATTTCAAAGACTTGGACTCAACCATTTTCTTATGTGGTACATAAGAAATGTAGATTGTGGCAAAGTCTGGTTGACCTGTCATAGGACACAAGCTAGTGAACTCAGGACAATTAAACTTAACAAAGTAATCATTATCAGGGTGCTTATTATCAAACGCCTCTAACACCTGTGGTGCATAATCAGTTGGGTAATCGGTCTTGTGACCTAACATCGTTACCCCTTGTAACTCTTTTTCAGATCTGCCGGATGCCATAAGGAACCTCTTTCTATACATTCTAGAACTCTATAATTAAATATATTAAATAATTCATGTAATACTTAATTATAGCATATAAAAGAATACACCACTTATAGAGATAAACGATTTCAGACTATAGTTAAATAACCAGTTCATCCTATGTCTCTGAATAAACTATCCTATCCCCATAATCTAGTTCAATTATATTGCGCTCACATATAGATTGTATAAAATTAAAATTTATAATAAAATATTCATATACATTTGGTAATGTTAGTTTATTCAGAACGATATAATACCTTATGGAGGTCACTTATGAAATTAAAACAACTTATTTTATCTAGCATCGCTGTAGGTGCATTAGCTTTCACATTTGGCACAGTACAACCTGCACAGGCGGCTATTGGCATGGAGAATCCAGGTCCAGCTATGAACCTTGAAAAACCGGCATCTGTTACAACTGCTCATCATATCAATGTAGATGGTAAAGTGGTTGAACCTATCAACGGTCAACAAAATGTAATCTATGTAGATGGTCAGCCACTCGTAGCATTACGCCAAGTATCTGAAGCTTTAGGCTATAAGGTGGCATGGGATGAGCCTACTAAAACAGCATTAGTGGACATGAACATTGCTACACTGGCAATCCAACCAGATTCTGCAGAAGTTGTCCGTCATGGTAAATTAAAAATCATTAACCTTGATACTTCCGAATCCTTCTTGCCTGCAGCTCGCAAGGTAGATGGTACTATCTTTGTAAAACCACAAGTATTCAAATTATTATTGAACGATGTAAAAATTACAAAGGATGAAATCTTCATCGCCCCTCAACGTGCACAATTAGCATCTACTACAAACACAGAGGTATCTCACAAGAATGAACTCAACACATTCTTGCCACCATCTCAAAATGATGTAAAGAAAAAAGAAGATCCAAAGGCTACAGAAAAACCTCTTATTAAAATTAAGAAATCCTTAGCTAAAGATACTGTAACTACAGATGATCAAGCTCAATCTACAGACAAATCTGAATACCAACGTGCTAACGGATTAGATCGATAACCGAAATTACGCTTCACAGACTGTTGTTTCTGTAGATGCGAAACAGATTATCAATGAAGGTTAC
>NZ_CALJSP010000178.1:0-13597 GCF_937975875.1 Veillonella dispar
AAAGTATTTGCAGGGAGTAATAATAAAAGCTAAAGAATAAATCATCAGAGAATACGTCATCTTCCTCAAATCTAAGAATGTCTTCGTCTTCATCATATTCTTCCGACCAAAGGTATTCTTCGTTGAGCATATCTTCAAAGTTCGGCAATGAATCTGCATGCTCTAGCATAAGACCATCTCGAATGCACTCAGCAATCACAGTAAACAACTCAACCAACTGTTCTGCTAAATACTGAGCCACCTCATTATGAGCTCTCTCTTCCTGAGCTTTCTTAAAAATGCGAAGAAAGAAAATCATGGCAAATGGTGTAGCATGCCACAATGTCGATTGGTGCTCAATATTCTGTGCTAATGCCTCACCAGCCGCATCAACAACTTCTATGCTTTCCATATTCCACAACACATCAAGCTCTGTAGGAAAGTCTGTAGCACGGCCGTAGGTTGTGGTTAACCGGTGCCACGGTATATCACTGACTTGTACAGTTTCTATATATTGTTTCGTCACAGTATCCATTATAGTTATACCTTTATATATACGCCCATGTAGTAACGCCTTCGGCCAATGATTATTCCTGAACAACCTCTTTCACCAGTTCATAGGTATCTATAAGACGTAGTTTTCCAACCCTAGGCTCATCTGTAATCTCCTCATAGATATCCTCTAGCGTTCCTGCTGGTGCGAGTTTCCATAGTTTACACGGATATAGTTCAACGCTTCCAATGACTTCCAAATGATCTAGCAATAGGCCTAGGTCTTTATGATTAAACCAACAATCTGTATCGATACCAAAATTTGTATTATCTTTCCGGCATGCGATTTTACTATTTAAAAACTGCTCCATTGTAGGTTTTTCTTCTTGTAAAAGCCGCGTACAGGCTAAATGATATTCGATTTTCCGCGGCGATTGATCTACGTCAGACACAAAGATAGCACCATAGTTTTTTTCAAACTTAACAGCTAACACGTCGCCCATCTTAAAATGAGGTTCTCTCTTCGTTTTAGATTTACGAACCTTAACAGGCTTTAGATTTTCGCTTTGTAGCTGCAGGGCTAACTTATCCAATACCTTTTGACGCTGTTTAAGGGCCTTACTATCGATGTCTAGCCAAAACTCATGAGGCCCTTGAGCGATTATGTCTAAGGCTTTCTGTTTAATGTCAGCTGATAGATGCCCTATCTTCCACAACGAATAGGCCACAGCAGTCCAATAAATCTCTGTGTAAAACTCATCAGTACAAAAATTTTGTTCCTCACCTAAAATTTCAGAAATGATTGTATCAACACTGACGCCATCCTTGTATCGCTCAACAATGGCATTATAAATATCATGACCATCATCACTATCTATGATTTTCACACCGTCAATCGCCATAAACGTCTCCTTTAGGACAACAGCTCTTATTCCATCTCGCCGTGAGTCGCTATAAATTCATCCTTAATCTGTTGCAGTTCTTGCTTAGCAACCATGTATTGTTTTAAATCAATTTGTCCCTTTTCTTTTTGTTCAGTTAAGGCTTTTTCTTTGTTTTTGATTGTAATCCAATCTAACTGTACACTAAAGTCAGTATTCACTCCGTCACTATTTTCTCGTAATGCCAGTAGTGCAAATACTTCATCCATATCAAGATTAAACATGTTACTTTCAAGATTAATAGGTTCAAAATAGTAACGAACTGTATCTGCACCAAATTCATCTTCTAAATTGGCCCATTCTGCCCCTGAAAGCACGGTAAACCCAAGTGTATCGTTTCCAAGACTTTCAACAAACCAGCGCACCTCATAATCAGGCTGAACGAAGTCGTTGAAGTATTTGATAGTTACATCCCGATCTTTCTCATCACCGTAAGGAATTAAGAGTTCATTATCGCCCTTTTGTAACACAATATCGTCACCATAAGGCTTGCTATTACTAACGGTTTGAATATCGATAGGCTCATCCATCATATCATTAAAATAGCGCACCACATCTTCGTCATCCTCGCGCCAGTCAATCCAGATAATAGCCTCAGAATCAAATAAATCATCTAAATCCATATCATGACTAAAGAAATCTTTAACTAATGTATACATATCTTCCATAATCTCTCCTGCATATCACTTATTTTTTAGATAGTCTACAACACCCGTGTCACCAATTTAGTACAACTCTATAAGGTTTCGTATATCACATCTTGTTGAGCCGTAAAGTTTTCATCAAAAGGAACCAAAACATATAGATGTCCTGCTGGGGATTCTCCCACATCATAGCCTAGTGCAAATGCGTCGTAACAACCTGATTTATCTAACATTATATCCGTTAAGGTTAGTACAATAGACTCTTCTTGCGGTATTTCCTGTTGTATGATTTCCTGCGCTAGTTGATCTAATTCATCTAATTCAACATATAATTGCTCCCACGGTGGTAGTGAAAGCACCTCAGCCTCAGTATAATTGGTGCAACTAAAATTAAGTTTTTGAAAGGCTTGTCCTACATTCTCTAAATAATTAGTGCCCAATCTGCAAGATACAAAGTAAACGCCATATGGTTCTTCAGACCAGCTTTCAACATTCCATAAAGTCATTAATTCCGATTTTCTCATCAGGACGCTCCATTAGTTAATCATCCTGCAATATCCGCATCAGTAGGATTTCCATCCGCATCAATATGAGCTATGATACAGTGCCCCCAGAAGATATCATCGTCGTCATAATAGACCTCTATGGTGCCATCGTTACGAAACGCCAATTCGCCCATCGTAATACGCTTAGCAAATACGTCAGCCGTAATCGGATCTTGGTCGTCATTGTCAAGCCAATCATTAGCAAGGTCTAGCAATTTTTCACTAATATAGGTACTTATTCGTTGTTCAAATTCTTTGAAATTATCGATTTTATTGAAAGCCTCCAATGCAACGGTGCAGCTTTCATCAGAGCCCTCGTCTACATCAAGGGTGAATGCATAATCATCAATTCTCAATCCATAGTATTGATACTCTCGATTTAACAAGAAGTCACCCCTGTCGGTATGAAGGTATTTAGGTGTTTTCAAATACGCTGACAAGGCCTCTAACTCGCTATGTTTAGCATGCTCCTCTAACACCTCGAGCACATAATAGCGATTATTCCAAGATGGACGCATATAGCCCAAATCCTCTAAAGGCTTTGCTTTCTTAACCAATAATTTATAGACCCCATGGGGCTCAAAAGAATAACCCCATCTATCATCAAGACCCTCAATAATCCACGTCAAAATGCCTTCGCTACGGTCAAGCACGCCAGTTCGAGTATCTAAGATAGCATCGGTAGACACCAGTGGTCTATGGTACTTCTCTAAATAAGGACTAGCCCCATTCGTATCACTGCGCGGCAATGCGTAGATTTCGAACTCTTCCGATTCAAACTCTGCTTCATATTCTGGTAGACGTACAATACTCATATGCCTCTCTCCTATTCATCACATTTTACGGTACAAACTATTTACAGTTAGAACTCCATACTTTTATAGATGATGCCATAGCATAATTGTTTCTATAACATTAAAATGTTTTATTGTATCACAAGCGTTCAGCTACATCGATTCTATGTAATAGCTCTTTCGCTAGTTCTTGGGCTGTTTTAAATTCCTCATTTGAAAGCACCATAAGTACAAAGCTATCTGTTCCTGTGTCCATGCCTACTAACGTATAGTTTTCCCACGTAGAATTAAGACTAGCACACCAGTCCATAATAACTTGATCTTCATCTAATGCTGCTGTATCAATAGTTAGATTTTCTCTAGTATCTAAAGACTTATTACATATTAACTTCTGTACATAATAAATAAAATCCTCTAGTTCACATTTACAGTCTAACTCTACGGCATATCCTTTAGAGACTAGTTTCTCATAGAGGTTCCACCAGCTATCTTCTAATTCTTCCAAGGAGCGCAACTTAACCTTGGTCATAAACGATTTAGCTTGTTTAGCATCGCCTAGCAACAACGTTGCTAACTCTGTAAATGTAGATCGCATCTGATCGATATCTAGATACACTGCTTCTACACACAAACTACGATCAGGTACTCTGCGTTTTTTCATAAAAGCCCGCATCATCTTCACTGCGTCAGGATAACTTACATCAGCCATACGATAGGTCTTGCCATCTATATCTAAGAATAAATCTACTGCATCCTGCGTTTTACCTACACGTGCTTTCATGGCTGTACATCCATCGATGGCATGAGGTGCGTATACCTCCATGTACATATAAAATCCATCATGCATAGCCTGTAAAGTATTATCTATTCCGACTATATTAAAACCCTTTCCATTAGAACCAGGGCTCTTCAAGCGCCATTCTTCGTATTCATCAAATAGTTTTTCTTGAATCCAATTGTAAAAGCTCATATACACTCTCCCCCATATACTGTTGCTTACATATAATATTTAACTAAATATGTAACTGAATATGTAACTGAATATTTATCTTAATTATATCATTATTAAGGAATACTTATAATAAAAGCACAGGATAAAAAAACTCCTACAAGAGAAATCTTGTAGGAGTTTTGATTATATTATTTAGATTCTAATTTAGCTGCTAATTCAGTATATTTTCGTTCTAACTCATTATATTTTTCAGATAGGTCTTTCATATCTTTCTTGAGTTGTGCAGCATCTTCAGCAGTTACCTCTTCAGAGCTTTTACCAAATTTGAAATTAGCACCTAAGCTAATAGAATTACGGCCGTTACCAACGGTAGTAGCAGCATTAAACATAGTATTTTTATTAGGGCGATAGAACGCACCTAACGCCGCTGCATTAGCATTTTTATAGTTACCAAAGCCAACGGAGTAGGACCATTTATCATGTTTATCGAAATCTAATGGATGCAAGCCAGCGAGTGCTGCAGAAGCCGCCGCTACACTAGATACTTGTTGATCAGTATACGCTTTAGCTTCATTCAAGCTATTAGCGCCGCCATTAATAATACGATTATTTAATGTATTAATATCACCTTCTATAGTAGTGATACGGTTTTCATGATTATCTACTACATCCTTAATAGCATGTAGTTGGGAGCCATTGACTGCATCAGTAGATGTAGCAGATACACGGCCTGCTGCTACATTTGTAATCGTACGTTCTGCACCACTATCACCAATGCTCAATGTACCAACCGCATTTCCACCAGCAAAGTTATAAGTTCTGCCGCCGATAACACCAGAGTTAGTAGACACTGCTGTAGCCGTAACAGACTTAGCACCTAATGCGATGCTATTATCTGTAGCAGCCATCGCATTTGTACCGATAGCAATGCCGTTTTCCTTTGTTGTAGTTGCACTATGGCCAATTGCTAAGGAGTCCTTTTCTGCTGCCTTAGCTAATGTACCAGCAGCAAAGGCACTTTTACCAGCACTAGTAGAATAATTGCCTAATGCTACAGAGTCCTCATTAGAAGCCACTGTTTTAAAGCCTAACGCTGTAGAGTACGCACCACTAGCATTTGCATAGGAACCAACTGCAGTCGTATTCATAGCCGTTGCTTCTGCATTAAAACCAAACGCAGAAGATTGATTACCAGAACCGGTAGCGCTATAACCTACGGCTGTGGCATAATCATTTTTTGCTTTTGCATTATAGCCAATCGCTGTGCCCATAATGTTATTGGCCTTTGCATTATTACCGATAGCCACAGTATTTTGAGCAGTCGCTTCCGCTTTACGACCGATTGCATACGTATCATCATTTGTTGCTTTAGCACTATCACCAAAGGCGATTGCATTATTACCTTGAACCTTAGCACCAGTACCACCTACCAAGGCATTATTGCCTTTAACGGTGTTATTCATACCCAAAGCCACAGAGTTCTGACCATCAATGCTATTACGGTTACCAATTAATAAAGCGTTAATTGCATTGTCATTATTAGCATGGTTAAAGCCACCTACGATATTATTAGTACCACCAACATTATTGCTAGTACCCACTACCAAACTGTGAGTAGCAGAGTTTGTATTATACCAACCTGCTACGATACTTCCAGGGCCAGATGCAGTATTATTGCTACCAGAAGTAATACTATCATTAGCGGAAGAGCGAACTTTATTATTGTCGCCTCCGAGCAATATATTTCTCACAGGAGATCCAATACCGCTTTCAACTTTATTATCCCCACCATACGCAATAGAATTTTGCATGTTTAGTGGCGCAGCAGTTGTAGCACTAATATCTAAATTAGATGCTGCAAACGCTGTTGTAGTAATACTTGCGGTAATCATAGCCGTTAAAAGTAATTCTTTTTTCATTTGGTTTCCCCTTTTAAGACAACAAAAACAATAAATCTAAAAAAAGATTCAAAGCTATCTAATGAAACCTGAATCTTATTGTATCCCTCTATACACTATTCATTATCAAAATATGAATAAAATATGAATATTACTCTAATATTATAATTCTAGCTCATAAGAATTGCAAGATAATGCAAAAAAGAAGGCATACGGCTTATAAAAGCTGTATACCTTCTTTTCTATACTGGTGCGCCTAACCGGAATCGAACCAGTGACACGCAGTTTAGGAAACTGCTGCTCTATCCTACTGAGCTATAGACGCATGTATACTTTATTATATCGTTTTTAATAAAGTATACGCAAGGCGTCCTTATTGTTGTAGGTATTGGTTATTCACTTGTTTTTGTTCTTCTGGGCTTAGGTTTTGGTAGCCTTTTGCTAATGCACTGACCCAGGATCCATAGGCAGGATTTGGGAATACCACAAATGTAGTACCAAAGTCTTCTTTATGTTCATCGATGATAGCATTTCGTTCAGCTAAGGTCTTACCTTTTGTGCCGATTGGGAAGTCCCCTGCATTATCACCCATATACAAAATGACGTTGTATTTCTTAGTGATTGCATCAAAACGAGGTTGTTTGTCTGAGTCTTTTTCAAATAGTAGTACATGTTCTTTATCGACGGATGGGAATCCCAGTTCTTTGAAGTTTTGTACTGTTGCATCATAGTTAACAGGTGCATAGCGGTTTGAAACGTAGAATATTTCAACACCTTGTTTATGTACTTCATTTAGGAACTCAACAGCACCAGGCATGGCTTGCGATTTACCTTGATGCACCGCTTGCCGCCACCAAGGAGCATCGAAGCGACCATTGCCATTAGCAACGCTTTCACCCATCAGTTTAGTATTATCCACCACAGTTTCATCCGCATCAAGAACGATAGCAAGAGGTTTTCTTTGATGAGATGGATCAGTAACAGCCATCTTAACAAGATTTATCGCCACATTGTACCCTTGATACGCTAGTGCTCTGTACTCTGCAGAGGTGCGCATCCATAAGAGCCCCATTGTTTCTGTTTCAGCTTGGTACTGCTGTTTTTGCTTCAATGCTACCTGCTCATCTAGCGGTACTGCAGCTTTTGTGGCCTCACTATTAGCAGCTACCGTATTCGTAGCCGCTGTACTATTAATCGATGGGGTTGATTGAACCTGCGCTACCATCGCTGTAGGAACTACAGGATTTGCTTTCACCGTCGTCGGAGAGCCGGCCTGTGCTACAGAACCTACGCAAAGGCTACCGCCAAGGCAAGCCACCGCTACATACCATGCTAAATTACTACGTTTCATAATTGCCTCCTATCAACATGTGCTCTCTGTATACATACAATACACAATGTAATTCTACATAGTTATACGAAAGTCCTCTATAGATTTATAGTCTATCTGTGTGTTTTAAATCTATCTACACAAGAACTATGCTATAATACAGCTGTTGATAGTATTAGAGAGTTCTTATAAAAAAGAGGTATATGTAATGAAAGTATGTAAACGATCAATTATTACCAGTTCACTATTAGCTGTATTGGCTATATCATCTGCGTACGGGGCTACACCTGTACAGCCAAGTGAAAGCACAGACACTGCAGTGGTTGACATGGATTATTCTAATATTCCAGAGCTAAAAAGATCTATTGAAAGCGCAACTCCAGCCATAGTGCAATCTACGCTTGATGCGTCTAAAGGAAAGCCGACCAAAGATAAGCCCATCTATTCAACAGTGACTATGTCTGGTAACCGTGTTGTATCCGTAAAAACTTACAAAACTAAAGAAGAACAAGAAAAGGCCATGTTAAAAGAGCGTAAACGCTTAGACAAGGTCACTGCAGAACGTCAGGCTAAAAGAAAAGACGAAACACGCACAGATATGCTAAAAGGTTTAACACCAATACCATCCTATCCACCTGTAAGCGAAACACGCGTATTACAAAGCGAGATGTTCTCTAGACCATTTGGTAGACAACTCGATTTGCGTTTAGTAGAGGCCTATACACAAGATTATGACAAGGCTAAACCTGGCGATATTTATGTCTATGCAGATTATGTGGACTATACATCTAAGCAGCTATTAGGTGAAAAAGATGGTACCACTGCTATTTCAGCTATGATTCTACGTGTAATCATGAGAAAAGACGAAAACAAAGCTTTCAGCATCGATGTAAATGCGTACTTCATAAATCCAACAACACATACCATTTCCATAAGTCGGTCCGAAGATGTAAAGGGTATCGATATCAAGAAAGAGGAAAGAGCTGAAGCTGTATTTAAACTACCATCACACCAACTACAAGCCGGCGATCCACAGTATGAAATCGCTAAGCTTATGTATCAGGACCTAACTAATAAAAAATTTGATTAACAATATTTAAATACACTCACCACGACAAAAGCCCCACCTTACTATGAACTACATAGCAAGGTGGGGCTTCGTCTTAGTTTAAGAGAGTTTTGTAAGGGATTTATAAGTTTGAGAGATTTATTAGTTTATTTTACATCGCTGAAATCGATGTTCATGCCCAAGGCTTTAGCTACGCCTTCACCATAAGCTGGATCACATTGATAGCAATGTTTTGCATGACGTTCTTTGATGAAATCAGGTACACCATCCATAGCGGCAGCTGTATTTTCAAACAAGATTTGTTGTTTTTCAGGGCTCATGAGACGGAACAATTTACCTGGTTGTGTGTAGAAGTCAGAGTCATCTTCGTAGAAGTCGTATTGGTATGCTGCACCAGATACGTCTAGACCAGGGTTTTTGAATTGTGGTTGTTCAGCCCATTCACCGAAGCTATTAGGAGCATAGCCAATAGTAGAGCCATGGTTACCATCTACACGGCCTTGTCCATCACGATGGTAGATGTTTACAGGGCATTTAGCGGCATTAACAGGGATTTGATAATAATTTGCCCCTAGACGATAGCGTTGCGCATCGGCATAAGAGAACAAACGACCTTGAAGCATTCTATCAGGAGAGAAAGATATGCCGGGAATGATAGTTGTTGGAGCAAATGCAGCTTGTTCTACATCTTGGAAATAATTTTCTGGGTTGCGGTTAAGTTCCATCACACCAACTTCAATCAATGGGAATTCGTCATGATACCATACCTTTGTTAAGTCGAATGGGTTGTATGGCATGTTATTAGCTTGTTCTTCGGTCATCACTTGGATGCATAATTTCCATTTAGGAAAATCGCCTCTTTCAATAGCCTCAAAGAGGTCACGTTGGTGGCTTTCACGGTCACTAGCTATCACATTAGCCGCCTCAGCGTCGGAAAGATTTTCAATCGGCTGTTGGCAAACCCAATGGAATTTAACCCATACACGTTCATCGTTTTCATTAATTAGACTATATGTATGGCTACCAAAACCATGCATTGTGCGGTAGGATTTAGGAATACCACGGTCACTCATAACGATTGTTACTTGGTGAATTGCTTCTGGCAAGCTAGACCAGAAGTCCCAGTTTGCTGTCGCATCGCGAAGGTTTGTTTGTGGATTACGTTTTACAGCGCGGTTCAAATCAGGGAATTGCAATGGATCGCGGATAAAGAATACAGGTGTATTGTTACCTACGAGGTCCCAGTTTCCTTCTTCTGTATAGAATTTTACGGCAAAGCCACGAATGTCGCGTTCTGCATCGGCCGCACCACGCTCACCGGCAACGGTAGAGAAACGCACGAATAACGGCGTTTGCTTGCCTACTTCAGAGAAAATTTTTGCTTTCGTATATTTTGTAATGTCATTGGTTACTGTGAAAGTACCAAATGCACCGGATCCTTTAGCATGCATGCGGCGTTCAGGAATCACTTCGCGCTCAAAATGAGCTAATTTCTCCATGAGCCAAACATCTTGCATCAATACAGGACCACGTTTACCTGCTGTAGCAGAGTTGCGATTATCTGGTACAGGAGCGCCAAAGGCTGTTGTTAATTTCTTTTCATCACTCATGTTACAAACTCCTACTTAGAATAAAAATAAGTAATAATATGCGACCTTAAAAATTGTATGAAACATATTATTACATAAAAAACAATAAATATTATCAATTAATAATCATTATTTATTATACGATTAAATCGTAACATATAAATGGCGATTATGCAATACAAAATCTTGTATACATGCTCTCATATAGAAACAGTACATGAGAAAAGCCTATAGGAAATCAATCCTATAGGCTATTTGCATCATTATTAGGCGTAAACACTTACATACGCTATCTGTACATATAACTAGAATATATCATCTATTAATATTATTTGCCCCCGCATTACGTAATACATTTTCTTTTACTTCATTTACAGGATCTATTTTAGTAAACAGTTCAGGTTTCCAATCTACAGGCGTTAACGTATCATTAAAGGTATCAATGATTTGTCCATTAAACACATTATTAACTGTAGTAAGTTGTTTTCCTCCAAAGACTTTCACAAATGATGTATAGTCTTTACCTGCTATATCCGCCACATTGTTTTCAGCATAGATTTGGGAGTTTTTCCCAACACCTAGTGCGTAAGCATAAGCGTATTCACCATTTGTAGTATCTGACGCAAAGTAATTATTATACACATGAACCTGGCCAAATCGTACTCTTGGTAAGCGTTGTACTACATTATGGAAATAATTATGATGCAAAGTTACATGTAATTTTCCTTCATCTGATATTTTTGAATCACTACTACCAATCAACATGGTTTTATTATGGTTTTCAAACGTCGAATAAGAAATCGTTATATAGTCAGCTTCATTGGTAATATCAACCAATCCATCTCTATGCTCATATTTACGACCAAAGTATTTTTCTACTGTTTCAGGACCATCTTGGAAGGAAGAATGATCAATCCAAATGTGTGTACCACCTTTTATGGAAATACTGTCATACTGAGAGTTCCAATTGCCCTCTGGTCCATCATTAGGATCCCAAGCAGGGAAATAATCATAAGGAGATTCAAACTGTATATTTCGTATGATTACATTATCCGAATCAAGAACCAAATTTACACCCTTTAATTTCGCATTGTCCATGCCAATGATGCTTGTATTAGACGGTACATGAACCGTAATAGACTTACTTTGATTCTTTTGTGATGCCTTACGCTTTGCTTCTTGCTCATCTTTTAAACTCTTAGGCGCTGTGCTTTGCGGTTTATGAGTTTCTAAATATTGTTGAAAGTCATAGCCATCGACCATGTAGTCTTTCATAGTCAATGGTTTTCCAGAATCATCGGTATCAAAATCTATAGTTCCATAGACTAATACAATCTTAGGTGTAGTATTTTTCCTATTCTTAAGAGCTGATACAAATTCTTTTTTATTTGTTACTTTAAACACATTCTGTTCTGTAGCATTAGCACCACCTGTAGTCCCATTGCCTACAGAAGCAAATCCGTCCTGTTTCGGTAATGCTTCACGCATAAAGGTAGGACTTTCAGCTGAACCTCGCGAAAAGGTCATCATTAATCCAGCGATTAACACTATGAGCAATCCAAGGGATATCATTATCTTTTTCATACATCGAGTTCCTTAGTTTCTGATACATTACAGTATGCTATGCCGCCATCATCTCATAACAATAGCATTATCTCATAGCAACAATAAGAGAACCCCTTCATAGTACCAATAGGCCTATGAAGGGGTATCATTTTATTTACGCTGGGCGGCTCCAGTCGACTTGTACATCGATGGCTTCCCACATGCGTGTTAATGCTAATTTGAAATTGTCTAAAGACTCTAATGGTTTTACAGTTAACCGTTCATAGGTATCAAGGCCTGTAGCATGCTCGATAGCATGTTCATCGTTCAAGTAAGCGATAACCTTATCTACCCATTCTTGTTCAGGTAACTCTACGGATACTGTTTTTGCTTCTGTATCATAGGACAAGAAGCCGTTGCTGTTGATGCCATAATGGATGGCTACACGAAATAAACTCATATCTATACCTCTCTTGCGGTAATTTTTAAACACTATATCCATATTGTAACATGAACATTTATATTAGCGAAAGTATTCAATATAAACTTTATGAGTCTATTATATGGAATTATACATCCTTGTTAGTATCCCCTACCTCATCGTCTTCAAAACCTACTTTCATGTAATCAGAGGTCTCATTCACTTTACTAGAATCCACATCCTCTTTAGTAGATTGTGCATCTACTGCAGCCTTAAGTTCTGACCTCTTTCTACGCGCCCCATTTTCTCCGTGAAAGCGCTGCCATAGAGCACCGCTCATAACTGCAGTCTCACCGAACTTAGATTCTAAGGAGTCTAACACACCAGCCAGCTTATTTTCGTTTTCATTCCGAGGCGACTCAAAAAGGCTATCCTGCATCGGTACCTCTTCATCTAGACCACTTACGGTAAGACCTAACAAGCGTATAGGGCCTGGTGGCTCCATGAAGGTAACACCATTAGAACTACCATAGTTAGCCCCAGCATAGCTAGAACGACTACCTTTAGGCTTCTTGCTCGTCTTATCTTGCATAAACTTGTTCCACAAGAGCAGTGCTGTTTCAAAAAACACATGCTCATGGTCTGATGGTGTATCTAATCGTTTCTGTCGCGATACGGTGGTAAAATCATCATACCTTACCTTAATCGATACAGTATGACCTAATAGGTTTCGTTTCCGTAACCGCTTTGATAAACGATTGGCGAAGTATCTAAACTCAAGTTCAATGGCACTGCCATCTACGAGGTCCTCTTCATAGGTTTCTTCGGCTCCAATAGATTGTATTTTACGATCTGTTTCCACAGGCCGTTCATCAATACCATTTGCCAGTTCCCATATGCGTCTCGCCTGATTTCCCACAATAGGAATAAGGCTGCGTTCATCTGGTAAGGCTTGAATATGACGCATTAAGTGAAAGCCTCCTGCTTTCAACCGTTTTTCCGTATGAGGACCAACACCCCAAATCCGTTTAATAGGTAATGGAGCCAAAATATCCTTTTCACGACCATAAGGAATCACTACAAGACCATCTGGTTTGTCTAAATCGGAGGCTAGTTTAGCGAGAAATTTATTAGGTGCTAATCCCGCCGAGATGATAAGCCCGGTCTTCTCATACACACGATCCTTAATGGCACGCCCTAACGCTTTAGGGCCACTATACATAGTAGACATGCCACTTACCTCAAGAAAGGCTTCATCGATAGACAATGGCTCAATATAGGGAGTAAATTCTTTCATAATAGAAAAAATCTGATGGGATACTTCTTTGTAGCGGTCCATGCGCGGGTATACATAAATACCATCGGGACAAAGTTTCTTTGCCCTTGAGATAGGCATGG
>NZ_CALJSP010000179.1:0-4816 GCF_937975875.1 Veillonella dispar
GCTGGGGAGTCGAGACCACTAACAGTAAGACCTAATAGGCGTATAGGGCCGGGAGGATTCATAAAGGCAATCCCCTTAGAGCTACAATAGTTCGATCCACTATAATTAGACTGACTATAATTAGATCCATTATAGCTAAGATTCCTAGATTTTATCTTTGTAGTAGCCCCTAGTGCTTCCACATCTTTCTTCGTCCCTTTAGGCTTCTTGCTCGTCTTATCTTGCATCAGCTTGTTCCACAAAAGCAGTGCTGTTTCAAAGAATACATGCTCATGATCAGATGGTGTATCTAATCGTTTCTGCCGTGATACAGTAGTGAAGTCATCATAGCGCACCTTAATCGACACGGTATGCCCTAACAGATTCCGTTTCCGTAACCGCTTCGATAGACGATTGGCAAAATATCTGAACTCGAGTTCAATAGCACTGCCATCGACAAGATCCTCTTCGTAGGTTTCTTCGGCTCCGATGGATTGTATTTTACGATCTGTTTCTACAGGCCGTTCATCAATACCATTCGCTAGCTCCCATATGCGTCGCGCCTGATTGCCTACAATGGGAATGAGACTCCCTTCATCTGGCAAGGCTTGAATGTGACGCATCAAGTGGAAGCCTCCTGCTTTCAGCCGTTTTTCCGTATGAGGGCCTACGCCCCAAATCCGTTTAATAGGCAATGGAGCCAAAATCTCTTTTTCACGACCATAAGGAATGACTACAAGGCCATCTGGCTTGTCTAAATCAGAGGCTAGTTTAGCTAAAAATTTATTAGGTGCTAATCCCGCCGAGATGATGAGCCCGGTCTTCTCATATACACGGTCCTTGATGGCACGACCTAACGCTTTGGGCCCACTATACATGGTAGACATACCACTTACCTCAAGAAAGGCCTCATCGATAGACAATGGCTCAATGTAGGGAGTAAATTCTTTCATAATAGAAAAAATCTGATGCGATACCTCTTTGTAGCGGTCCATACGCGGATACACATAAATTCCATCAGGACATAATTTCTTAGCCCTCGAGATAGGCATGGCAGAATGAACCCCAAATTTACGAGCCTCATAGGAACAAGTAGCAACAACGCCACGTGAAGAAAGACCACCCACGATAACGGGGTGGCCTTTATACTCTGGATGATCCAGTTGTTCGATGGACGCGAAGAATGCATCCATATCAACATGCATAATCCAACGTCTCATTGTTACGCTTCTTTTTCGTGCTCAGAAATACGGCAGTATTTAATTTGCGCACAAATGCACTCATCCTTAGATTTATATAATTGAGGGATGATTTCTAGAATGTCGCCAAATGTAGCTTCGTTAATGGAATAACGTGTCCATAAGCCATTACGTTGAGAGTTAACTACACCTGCATCAATTAAGATTTTCATATGGTAGCTCAACGTAGATTGGGATAAATTGAAGCTAGCTAAAATATCAGCTGCACATAATTCATTGCAAGACAACATGTCGATGATGTGTAATCTTGTTTCATCGCTTAATGCCTTAAAAATCGTCGCTAAACGTTCATAAGAAACTTCAACCATATCTTTAACTCCTCAAATCCGTATCAAAAAATGTCAATCTACTTATTGATACTATTATATACTATTTCTTAATGTAAATCTATTTTTTTCTTTATATTTGTATCTTAATAATTTATTATGAATACCAAATAATTATATATGAGTAAATTTTACCACATTATAAACTAATTTCAGCACACTATAGGCTATTCGCTATGAATATTTTAAATAAATTTTCATCTCATAGATTTATTTAGTTATACATAAAAATGTATATATAATGGTTTTGTGCAATTATTTTCTATAGAATTTTCGATATAGCGATTTTCTAATAACCATATAGCATACTTCGATATACCGCACTATATTAGCAATCTAAAGGATTAGATATAAACTATACCGATTTTGTGTTCTAATGACTTTCAATACAAAAGACCCCTCATAGAGGGGCCTTATCTGTATAATTCTATAAGTCGATTGTATAGTAGGAAAAACATAGAATTTATAATGATAAATTCTAGTCTCCCCTAGAGCAAACCAATTATACCAAATTAGTATAGCTTAGAATACGTTTACTAAATCGATTGTTTGGTTACGATTAGGACCTACGGATACAATGCCCAAAGGTACACCTGTTACTTCTGCAATGCGTTCTACATATTTGCGAGCATTTTCAGGAAGATCTTCGTATTTGCGGATACCAGAGATATCTGTTTCCCAACCTGGCAATGTTTCGTAAACAGCTTCGCATGCTTCAAGATCTTTCAAGTTAGCTGGGAAGCCTTCTACGTCTTTGCCATTCAATTTGTAACCTACACAGATTTTCAATTCTTTGAAGGAATCAAGGATATCCAAGCGTGTAATAGCGAGGTAATCTAAGCTGTTAAGACCTGCAGCGTATTTTACAACCATAAGGTCTAACCAACCACAACGACGAGGACGACCAGTTACAGTACCGAACTCATGACCAAGTTTGCGAAGGTTGTCGCCAGTTTCATCAAGAAGCTCTGTAGGGAATGGACCTGCACCAACGCGTGTTGCGTACGCTTTTACAACGCCGAAGATATTTTTCAAGTAGTTTGGACCAATACCAGCGCCTGTAGAAGCACCACCAGCGATTGGATGAGAGGATGTTACGAATGGATATGTACCATGGTCAAGGTCAAGCATAGTAGCTTGAGCGCCTTCGAACAATACCTTTTTGTCCTCTTTAACTGCTTTAAGAACAGCGATGTTAGTATCTGTTACATATGGTTTCAATGCTTCAGCATATTTGATGTAATCCGCTAAGATTTCATCATAGTTAACTGGTTCAGCATCATAAACTTTAGTAAGCATTTTATTTTTAAATTCTACATTGTATGCTAATTTTTGTTTGAATGTTTCAAGGTCATACAAGTCGCAGATACGGATGCCGATACGGTTAATTTTATCAGCATAGCAAGGACCGATACCGTTTTTAGTAGTACCGATTTTAGCATCACCTTTAGATGCTTCCTCTGCATTATCTAAAGCGATATGATATGGCATGATAACATGCGCACGGTCAGAAATATGAAGGGATTTTGCAGATTTACCTTGTTTTTCAAGGCCTTCGATTTCTTGTAACAATACTTTAGGGTCGATTACAACACCAGTACCCACGATATTTTGTTTGTTATCGTACAAAATGCCGCTTGGTAAAAGGCGAAGAGCAAATGCTTTGTCATCTACCACAACAGTATGACCTGCATTATTACCACCTTGACTGCGCACTACAACGTCTGCACGTTCCGCGATCCAGTCAACGATTTTACCTTTACCCTCGTCACCCCATTGAGTGCCGATAACCATACTTGTTGCCATATCTATATCCTCCATGTGAAAGTCTAAATAATTCACTAACATTATACAACAATGTTCGGACTCTGTGAAAGTATTTATACAAATTCAATCTTTAGTTTCTTCCCAAAAGCATGAGCTATTTTCTGTAATGTTTTTAAAGATGGATTACCATTGCCATTTTCAATCTTACTAATATCAGACTGAGTAATACCTGTTAATTCGGATAACTGCATTTGCGTCATATGAGCTGCCAATCGTGCTTCAACTATATTCTGAATAATTTGATACTCATCATCTAATGCATCCCACTCTTTTTTAAACTTCGGATTTTTCAATTGTTTCTCTAAATATTGATCTAACGTTTCCATATTATGTATACCTCTCGATATAATCGTTCTTATATTTTATAGCTAATTCAATAGCGCTCTTCGGTGTTTTCATAAAAAACAACAGAAAACGTATCCATCATATTCCTCCTAGTACTAGAAGAAATCTTTACTTAAATTATATGTTAAAACATATATTCAGTAAAGATATTGAGATATAGAAATTTAAACTCTTACTACATCCAATATAAGTATCTAGCCCCTTAAAGTAAACAAATGGGAGGTGCCCAATGGTCACCTCCCAGGTATTGACATTTTAACTAGTCAAAATATTCTATTTTAGTTTTTCACACTATTTATCGACTTACATGCCATTACATCTTTAATATGATTCATTGCATCGATATTATTTTGGTTCTTTCAGCCAAAAACTCATGAGTAAACCTACAGCACCAACAGGGATCAGTGTCATCAATGCAGTTTGTACGTCATAGATATCAGCTAGATGACCTACATATGGTGCTACAAGGCCACCTAAGGTAATGCCAAGACCTAGTGTAATACCTGAGGCAAAGCCTGCATTTTTAGCAAGGTATTTTTGGCCTAGAACGGTAATAGGTCCATATTGTGAGAATACGCCAAAAGCCATCGGTATCATGGCGCCAAAGAATCCCCATGCATTCGGTACGAAGATAAACACTAATACGGATGGTAAAAATATAATATTACCTAAACGCACTGTTTTTAGAAAGCCTAGCTTATCTGATAGTGCACCACCCATATAGGTGAGGATAGCCCCCATGGCAAAGTACATAGTAAGTGCCAAGCTCGATGCACCGGCTTCGCCATTGATAACAGTAATGTATAAAATCGGTATAAAAATCGATAATACGGAGAACAAAATTGATCGAGATGCAATGACGAAAAATAGCTTTGTAAAACTCACCCAATCGTTTATGCCTGTATTTGTGCCCTTAATTTGGCTTTCACATTCACGCGCATCTTCGGCCTCAGTAGTATGACCTGTGAAAGCATATAGATATAGCAACACGCCGAGCGCGGCAATAGCCGTAAACACCCAGAGGAATTGGCCGCCAAAGACATAAACGCCACCAGCAATGAGCGGCCCTAAGGCAAAACC
>NZ_CALJSP010000180.1:0-16422 GCF_937975875.1 Veillonella dispar
TTGCAATATCATGAGCCGCATTAGGTTTACCTAACTGCAACGCTCGTTCTCCCATTTGTGACAATAAATCACGATTGGCCATAAACATTTCAATTTCCCCTATCAAATCATGGGCACTTAACATTTGATCAACAATCATATGCGCTGCCCCTTCTTGAACAAAAATACGGGCATTATAGGTTTGATGATCTTCCGCTGCATATGGATATGGCACCAATACAGATGGAATACCTCGAACTGCTAGTTCAGCAAGACCGATAGCACCAGACCTAAAGACTGCTAAATCAGCTGCCGCCAATGCTTTTGGCATATCGTGTAAATATGGCAAGATCAAGGAGGAATCACCTAAACCATCACCATTGGTAATACCAAGCTGAGATAACACAGATTGATATTCCCCATCCCCTGTAATATGGATTAATTTAATTCCTTCTGTTCCTTGAAAATGCTTATGTACATCAATCATAGCATTATTGATAGTTCTCGCCCCACGAGAACCGCCGGCTATAAGAACGGTGAACGTGTCATCACTTAAATTAAAATAATTACGTCCATCTTCCCTAGTATCAACTAATACATCAGGACGTACTGGATTACCAGTATATACTACGCGTTTTGCCTTTGAAAAAGATGATTCTGCATCCTTGTAGCCCATAGCGACTACATCAACAAAACGGCTTAGAATTTTATTTGTAATGCCTGCAATGACATTTTGTTCCTGTATCAACGTTGGAATATTGCGCAATGCTGCGGCCATAAGAATAGGACCACAAACATAACCGCCCGTACCAATAACTACATCAGGCTTAAAGTTGGAAATGATTGTATTAGCTTTCACAAGAGAAAAAGCAGTTTTGCCTAACGTCACCAACGTACCAAAAGATAATTTACGTTGCAAACCTTGTACAGGTAATGTAGTAAATTCAATGCCTTCTTTAGGCACTAAGGTAGCCTCTAAGCCCCTTTCCGTTCCTACATATAAAACCTGTGCATCAGGGTTCTGTTTCATAATTTCCTTATATATAGTTATTGCTGGATATATATGTCCACCAGTGCCACCACCTGAAATAATGATACGTTTCATTAATGGTGTCCCCCTTCTTGCAACATATGAACACAATTTTTAAAATCATCGCCACGTTCTTCAAAACAGCTATACCAATCAAAACTTGAACAAGCTGGCGATAATAATACAATATCATCTTGGACAGCCAATTTATAACCCTGTTCTACAGCATCTTTCATAGATGAAGCTCTATAAATAGGCTGAACACCAGCCTCTTTTGCAGCAGCTTCAAATCGATCCGCCGCTTCCCCCATAAAGATAACAGCTTTTGTGTGATGTTTAACAAGCTGCATAAAGTCTTCTAACGGAGTCATTTTATCATGACCACCAGCTAATAAAATAACGGATTGATCAAAGGATTCCAATGCTTTTACAACAGAATCTACATTAGTAGCTTTAGAATCATTATAGAATGTAATTCCATCAAGAGTTTTAACTCGTTCTAATCGGTGTTCTACACCGTGAAATTCGCTAATAATGCGATGGATTTCTACTACAGGTACACCTAACGCATAGGTTAAAGCAATAACCGTTAAGATATTTTCGATATTATGACTACCTGGAATGTGGATATCAGCACTACCAATAACAGGTGTTGCCATACCATTCTTTGTTACATAACATTGTCCTTTATCATAGTAAGCACCATTTGAAACCACTTGATGTTGACTAATTTCAAGGATATGGCTAGGTACACAATGTTTCATGTCTGCTACAATAGGATCATCAATATTAAGCACCATAAAATCTGTACTCAATTGATTTTCAAAGATGCGTTCCTTCGCAGCAATATAATTTTCCATTGTCTTATGACGAGCTAAATGATCTGGTGTAATGTTGAGCATAATAGCACCAATCGGTCTAAAATGTTTAATTGTTTCTAATTGATAGCTAGATAACTCAGCTACCAAAAAACCATCTGCTGGCATGGAATAAGCTACTTCACTAAGAGAATCGCCGATATTACCACCAACGCGAACTGGCTTTCCAGTTCCTTCCAATACCTTAGTTAATAATGTTGTAGTAGTGGTCTTACCATTTGTACCTGTAACGGCTACAATTGGCGATTTAGATAACTCATAAGCTACTTCTACTTCACTAACCACATCAATACCACGAGCTTGAGCGGCTTTTACAATGGGAATATCTAGAGAAATACCTGGAGAAATAACAATGCGATCCACGCCATCAAGCAAGGATTCATCTTGTCTACCGGTAATAATATCTACACCTGCTGATACAAGTCTTTTTTCCTCATCTGCAGGCAGTGTAACAGGCTTATAATCATTTAATACTACATGGGCCCCAACTTGAGCTAACACCCAAGATGCGCCTATACCGCTGGCACCAGCGCCCAGAACAAGTATATGTTTGTCTCCGTATTCCATCTGTATCACCTAAATTATCAACAAAAATAATGTATTCCTATCTTATAAGCATACCATTATTTGTGGCTTCCGTTAAGTATTATCTTACAAAGTTATAGTCGCTAAAATGACACCGATAACAGCTAATACAGCGCCACCAAACCAGAAGCGATTAACAACAGTTTGTTCAGCCCAACCAGACAACTCAAAATGATGGTGAATAGGGCTCATTTTAAATACTCGTACACCACGAGTTTTGAAGGAAATAACTTGAATAATAACGGACAACGCTTCCATAACAAAAATACCACCAATAACAACGAGTAATAATTCTGTTTTTGTAAGAATCGCCATCGCCGCAAAAGCGCCACCTAATGCTAAAGAACCTGTATCCCCCATAAATACTTTTGCAGGGTTTACATTGTATACTAAGAAACCAAGGCATACAGCGGCTACAATGGCACCATAGTAAGCAACACTTTCAGCGCCAATAGAATTTGTTGTGGATGCAGCCATAAGGCCGATAACGGAGAAGGCAATGGCAGCTACAGCAGATGTACCACTAGCTAAACCATCAAGACCATCTGTAAGATTTACAGCATTCGTAGCACCTACGATAATTAAAAATGCCAATACATAATAAGCCCAACCTAATTGAAGGTGAATATCTGCTACAGGAATCCACAATGTGGTAGGAATAACCATAATTTCAGTAATACAGTAACAGAATATGGCAGCCAAAATAAATTGACCTAGTAATTTTTGCTTAGCTGTCAAACCAAGATTACGTTTTTTTACAGCTTTTACAAAATCATCAAAGAAGCCCAATAAACAATGTCCTAATGTTAGGAATAATAACATACCACTACCCACATTCCACGGTGCAAATAAAGCAACCCCAATGACGAGGGCTACCATCATGAAAGCGCCACCCATTGTTGGTGTACCAGCTTTCGCTTGATGACTTTCTGGACCTTCTTCACGAATACTTTGTTGTGCGTGCAAAGAACGCAACATAGGAATAGCAAATTTACCTAGCACTACCGTAATAATAAAGGTTACTACGAAGGCTAATAGAATGTGATATATCATACGAATCCTCTACTCATTAATAAACAGATGACGGCTAGATATAACTAGCCGTAACCTTTTATTCACGATCTTTCAATTCTTCAACAACTCGTTCCATCCGCAAACCACGGGAGCCTTTGACTAGGATAACATCCCCTTTTTCGCGAATATCACTGTATGCATTGGCCATTTCCAAATGGCTATTACAACGGAATGTAGTTAAGCCTGCTTTTTTAGCTTCTTTAGCTATAAAGGCAGCAGCATCACCAAATGTGAAGACAACACTATAACCTTCTTCAGCTAGCAATTGACCAATTTCACGATGCGCTTGTTCAGTATAATCACCAAGTTCAAGCATATCACCAAGCATAGCAATTTTACGTTTACCTTCTAGCTGCCCCAAAGCTTTTATCGCTTCAGCCATAGAAGAAGGATTTGCATTATACGCGTCATTTAAGATAACAATATCTTCAAATGGTACGATTTCTTGGCGCATAGGAGTGCCTGTAAATTCACTTAAGCCCTTGCGAATCGTATTGGACTTAATGCCTAGCACACGACCAGCTACAATTGCTGCCAATGCGTCATATACATTGTGTTCACCAATCATAGGCAAGAAGATATCAAATACTTCGTCATAACATTTGCATGTAAATTTAATACCATCTTTTTTATAACGCAAATGACTGCCAATACATGTGGCATTACGTTCGATACCATAGGTAATCGTTTTACCTTTGGCAAGACTATCCATAGCTTTAACATATGGATCATCTTCATTGAGAATAGCCACACTATTTTCAGGCAAGCAACGAATTAACTCACCTTTAGCTTGTGCGATGGCTTCACGAGAGCCTAATAGCTCAATATGGCTAGTACCAACATTGGTAATAATACCCATAGTTGGTTCTGCAATCAACGCAAGCTCCTCGATTTGACCAAGGCCACGCATGCCCATTTCAACAACACAAGCTTGATGTTCTGCAGTTAAACGCAACAATGTTTTTGGCAAACCAATTTCATTGTTAAAGTTTTTCTCAGTTTTCAAAACATTAAATTCGGTGCCGAGTACAGCAGCTACCATTTCCTTTGTTGTAGTCTTACCAGAAGAACCAGTAATAGCGACTACAGGAATATCAAATCGACGACGATGGTAACGTGCTAAATTTTGATACGCTACCAATGTATTATCTACTTCAATGCATACGATGCCGTCCACTGCACGGCCTTTTTCTACGATTGCACCAGTAGCACCCTTTTCGATAGCTGTATTAATAAAATCATGACCATCAAAGGTATCGCCTTTTAAGGCTACAAATAAAAAGCCTGATTCAATCGTTCTTGTATCAGTAGATACATCTAAAAACTTAATATTGTCGGTATGTGCACTCGTCCCTTGTGTGGCTTCTACCACTTGAGACAATGTAAATTCTGCCATATTAGATCTCCTTGAGGGCTGCTCGCGCCTCTTCACGATCATCGAAATGAATCGTTTTATCCTTTAAGATTTGGTAATCCTCATGCCCCTTACCTGCAATTAGTACAATATCCCCAGGTTTTGCATTTTGTATTGCATGTTGAATCGCTTCCCGACGATCAACGATAACTTCATAGTGAGAGCCTTCACGAAGGCCTTCTTTAACGCCTACCTCTACATCTTTCACAATTTTCACAGGATCTTCTGTGCGAGGATTGTCAGATGTAACATATACTACATCGCCATATTCTGCAGCAATACGCCCCATGATAGGACGTTTTGTAGCATCCCGGTCACCACCACAACCAAAGACTACAATAATGCGATTTTCTTGAATAGCCTTTGCAGTTTGCAAAATATTTTCTAACCCATCTGGTGTATGTGCATAGTCTACAACAACTGCAAATGGTTGACCTTCTTCAATAAGCTCAAAACGGCCAGGCACAGCGCTAAATGTTTTCAACGCCTTATCGATATCTTCCATGGAGATACCTTCTAACAAACAAGCGCCAATAGCAGCCAATGTATTATATACATTAAACAAACCAGTTGTATTCATAGCCACTGTATAGTCATTGCCATCATAGGATACAGTATAACGGCTAGATTTAGGCGTCATTTCAACATCATGAGCATTTAACGACCCTTTACCATCAATACTGTACGTAATGATAGGCGCCGTTGTTTTTTCAATTACACGATGACCATACTCGTCATCGATATTGATGATAGCCCCTTTACCAGATTTAGTTTGGTTCGGCGCGCTAACTTGTTCAAATAATTTGCACTTAGCGGCCAAGTAATTTTCAAAGGTCTTGTGAAAGTCCAAATGATCTTGCGTTAAATTTGTGAATACTGCTGTATCATATTCAACACCAGAAACTCGGCCCAATGCTAAGGCATGGGAAGATACTTCCATGACACAATGGGTAACACCTTCCTCTACCATTTGATGAAGAATATGTTGTAAATCTACTACATCTGGTGTTGTATTGTGAATTGGATAGGATGTATCACCAATCATAATATGAACAGTACCAATAACGCCTACTTTATGGCCTTGACCTTTCAAAATATGACGAATCATATGAGTTGTAGTCGTTTTACCATTAGTACCAGTAACGCCGATCATACGCATGGAATTTGCTGGATAATCAAAGAAATATGGTACACAAGCCATCATAGCTTTTCGAGTATCCTCTACAGTGATAACACAAACATCACCACTTACCTCTACTGGTTTAGATACAAGTACCGCTACAGCACCAGCTTCAACGGCTTTATTTACATAATTATGACCATCTACAGTGGCACCATCTAACGCAATAAATAAGCTACCTGCTTTTACTGCACGAGAATCAGCCGTAATATCCAATACCTCAACAGCTGTATTACCTTCTACATGTGGTGTTTGCAAAGTTTTTACTATATCTTGTAATTGTTTCATATACAATCTCCTTTACACGCAAAGGAAAGCAGCCCAATACGAGCTGCTTTGCCTGCTAGTCTATAATTTGCTGTTTCTCTTGTACAGTACGTTCAGTAACAGCGCTTTTTGTACTATAAACAAAAGAATCAGGCAAAACCATCCCTAGTTGTTGTTCTGCGATTTGTTGAATACGAACAGGAGACTTCAAAGAAGCCACTTCAACATCCAACGCATCATTATCCTTTGTTAATTGTACTACAGCTTGCTGTGTTTTAACTACTTCATAGCCTAATTTTGTGCTGTACGCATTCATAACCATCATGATAAGCAAAAATGCAACCAATGCAGCAATACCATATACAACCTGCCACATCATAGGGCTCAAATCTAGAGCCACATTTGCACTACGTTTTCTCCCTTGTGAAGCGACCAACACATCGCTTTTAACTTGGCCCACAACAGCCTTTCTCGCTAACATAAACACTAACCCCTTCCAATTCTACAACTTGACGGCTACGCGTAACTTTGCACTTCTAGCCCTCGGATTAACCTCAATCTCCCCTGCACTCGGCTCTATAGCCTTATTCTTCGCCTTCACAACTGCCTTGTGGTTACATACGCACATCGGCAATTCTGGAGGACATATACATGCTGTACTCAACTCTTTGAAAGTTTGTTTCGTAATTCGATCTTCCAAGGAGTGGAATGTGATAACCCCAATTTTCCCCTTTGGTTTCAACATGGATACAGCATCTACAAAACTATCATGCAAGATAGCTAATTCTCTATTTACTTCAATGCGAATGGCTTGGAACGTCCGTTTTGCCGGATGCGGTCCATCTTGACGCGCCTTCGCAGGTATTGCTTGCTTAATAATTCTAACTAACTCACCAGTAGTGGTAATTCGTTTTTCTTGACGTGCATTAATGATGAATTCAACAATGCGCTTAGCCCATCGCTCTTCCCCATAGTCGCGGATAATTTGCAATAATGCTTCAGCATCATATTCATTAACAACCTCTTCTGCTGTTAATGGTGCGTCCTTATCCATACGCATATCGAGTGGCCCATCATTCATATATGAAAAGCCACGCTCCGGTGTATCCAGTTGATAGCTAGATACTCCAAGATCAAAAATAAATCCATCTACTTCACAGATGCCCTCATTATGGAGAGCTTCTTTTAAGTTAGAAAAGTTCGTCGGTATTGTTAACACCTGACATGTTAAATCAGATAAACGCTGTCGAGCTACGCTCAACGCATCTTCATCTTGATCTAACCCTATAATCATGCCTTCTGGGTCTAGCATCTCGCCCACAGCATGGGCATGTCCTGCACCACCCAGGGTGCAGTCCACATAGATGCCTTTTGGATTAGTTACGACGGAGTCCACCGTTTCGCGTAAAAGTACGCTGGTATGATTAAATTCCATCATAGCCTCCTATAACATAATCCCTTCTAGACCTTCAACAAGTTCTTCCATACTTTCAGCCACTTGATCATCATAGTAATCATATTTTTCGCGGCTCCAAATTTCAACGTGATCCCCAGCACCGACAATAACGGCCTGTTTATCAAGGCTCGCATATTCACGTAGTGGTACAGGAATGAGGACACGACCTTGTTTATCATATTCAAGCTCAGCGGCACTACCAAAAACAAAACGTTTTAAGGCACGTACGCTAGCTTTAGTGGAGGATTGTGATTGTAAAGCTGCAGAAATTTTCTTCCACGCTTCTTCGGTGTAAATAGCTAAGCAGTTATCTAGGCCCTTAGTAACAATACATACTTCGCCTAGTTGTTCACGTATTTTCGCGGGTATAATCATCCGCCCTTTTGTATCAATGGTGTGATTATATTCTCCCATGAACATACGTATCACCGCCCTTTACTATTCCTTATCCACCACTATATGGTAAATTCTACCACAATTCACCACCAATCACAATAAAAAATCCATTTTTATCCCACTTTTTTATATTTTTCTTTCATAATCTCTATTTTTCTCCTCTTTTCTTAGATACATATGTTCGAAATTAAATAATAATCGAATCATAAAAACCACTGCCCACCACCAGGTGCCAGATTTTAGTTTTATCTGCATCCAATCCCCACCACAATATCCCCATAAGCTCTATTACACTTTAATTAAACGAAATATAGGAATACAATCACCACAAATCCACACAAAAAGAAAACCGCGTAGCATTTCTGCTACGCGGTTTCTATACCTACGATAGATTATAGTGTAACCCATCGGTTGGGAGGCATATTATTTAGTTGTTTTTACAGCTGCTTTTGGAGCTTGTTGTGGTTGTTGTGCAATCACTTTATCAAGAAGTTCCCGAATTTCTTTGTTTTGTGCTTGCAAATCAGCCACTTGATCCTCAAGAACTTTTACAGTTGCAGGGGATGCTTTAGGAGCTGTAGGAGCATTACCAATACCGATTGTTACACCAGCATTTGCCATTACGCTATGGTCACCACCATAAGCAGCACCAGCATGGATTAATAAATCAGGATTTGCATAATGTGCTACACCCAATGCAGTAGATGTTTTACCTTTGTAAGTACCAACAGCTGCCATAATTTGAGCTTTTTGACCTTCGTGGTATTCGATAGGTTTCAATGCTGCTAATGCTGCTGCATTAGCACCTACAACTTTAACATCGCGTTCTACGCTGCTAATGCGGCGAGAGTTTTCTGCGATTTGTGCATCATGTTGAACAAGTGTTGCATGATCTTGTAATGCAATGTTGGAAGCTTTCAAGCTGTAATTTGCAGCTTCTGCTAATGTACTGATATCTTGAGTATTTTTATTTACTTGCAAGCCCAATACATTAACTTTTTCATTGTTTTCTAATGCAATAGCACCAATGTTCTTAGTTAATGTAACATTTTCATCAACTTTAGTGTTTACATCAGCAATGTCTTGAGTATTTTTATTTACTTGTAAACCTAATACACTAACCTTTTCATGATTTTCTAATGCTAGAGTACCAACAGCTTTAGTTAATTGTGCATTTTCATTAACTTGTTTAGCTACTTCAGTTACACGATTATCTACTTTAGTAATGTTTGTAACATTAGTATCTACTTTAGCATTTAGAGTGTTGATGTTTGTAGTATTTGTATTAACTTGGTTAGTTACTTTGCTAATATTGCTTGTGTTTGTATTAACTTGGTTAGTTACATTTGTAATATTAGTTGTATTTTGGTTAACAACATTATTGATATTAGCAATATTAGTTGTATTAGTATTAACTTGTTTAGATACGTCGTTAATAACTTTGCTATGTTCATCAACTTTGTTGATTACTTTTTGTACAGTTACATTAGTATTTTGAATTGCTTCAGCATTTTGTTTGATCGCTGCTTTGTTAATATTGATGTTTTCAGTATTATGTTTGATTGCTTCAGTATTAACAGAAACTTGGCTTTGAACATTTTTAATGCGTTCTTCGTTAGCATTTACTTTTTGAGTATTAGCATTAACTTGTTCTTTCACTTTGTTTACATCAGCGCTTACATTTTGCAAGTTCTTAATTGCTTCAGTATTTTTGCCAACTTGATCTTTCAAGCCAGATACATCAGTTTTGATATTGTTGATTACAGTATTTTGGTTATTAACTTTTACGTCAATATCATTAACTTTAGTATCAATATTAGTTACTTTATTGTTAATATTAGTAACTTTGTTATCAATATTTGTAACTTTAGCATCAATATTCTTCACATCGTTTTTAACGTTAGTAATATTGTTGTTCACAATATTGATTTTTTGATCAACTTTAGCATTGATGTTTGTGATATCAGCTTTTACTACTGTTACATCAGCTTTAATATTGTTTACATTCTTTTCAACGTTAACAACATTAGCTTTAATGTTATTAATATTGGAAGTATTATTTTGAATGTTTACAGTATTAGCTTGGATGTTGCTATTTTGAGCGTTAATGTTTTGAGTAATATTTTCTACTTTTTGAGCTACATTAACGATTGTAGTATTGCCTTTACCAACTTGACCTTTCAAGGATTCAATAGCTTGAGAGTTAGCATCAACTTTACCAGTTAAGTTGTTAATAGCAGTTGTATTAGATTCAATACGACCAGTATTAGCATTTACTTTAGCAGTTACATCTGTAATGTTAGCAGTGTTACCAGAAACTTGTTTGCTAATGTTTGCAATAGCTGTAGCATTGTTAGCAATGTTAGTTGTATTATTTGTAACTTGTTTACTTACATTTGTAATAGCTGCAGTATTATTAGCAATATTTGTAGTGTTAGATTCTACTTTATTGTTAATATTTGCTACATTTGCTTTGATGTCAGTAATAGACTTGCTATTATTAGCAATTGCATTCGCATTAGCTTCAACTTTAACATTTACGTCATTAACTTTGTTGTTAATTGTGTTATTAATTACTGTATTGTTTTCAGCAATCTTAGCATCAATATTTTGATCTACTTTGTTAATGATTGTCTTGTTATTTTCGTTGATTGCATTTGTAATGTTTTTATTAATAACAGTGTTGTTATTAGTAATAGCAGTGTTGATATCTTTTCTAATTACTGTGTTGTTAGCTTCAATCTTAGCATTGATTGTGTTTTCAACATTAGTAACAGTTGTACCAACTTGGCCTTTTAATGTTTTGATAGCATCTTCATTAGCGCTAATACGTGTAGAGTTATCTACAATGTTACCTTGTAAGTAATCTAAACGTTGATCATGACGATCTACACGTGCAGTAAGACCAGCTACATCACCTTTAACGCCATCAATCTTAACATTAACATCACCAATCTTAGTATTGATTGTGTTGTTGATTTGCTTATTGTTTTCATTGATTTTCACATCAATGTTTTTATCAACTTTGTTAATGATTGTTGTGTTATTTTCATTGATTGCATTAGCAATGTTTTGGTTAATTACAGTGTTATTTGCAGTAATCTTAGCATCAATATTTTGATCTACTTTATTAAGGATTGTAGTATTATTAGCTTCAATCTTGTTATTAATAGTAGATTCGATATTAGTGATAGTAGTACCAACTTTACCGTTCAATTCAGCAATAGCTTTTGCATTCTTGTCGATAGCAGCTTTGTTATTGCCAATCAATGTACGGTTTTCAATAGCAATTGTACCAGCTACATTGATGTCTTTTTCGTTTTGGTCAACACGTTTAGTAAGACCATCCAAATCACCTTTAATGCCGTCAACTTTAACATTTACATTGTTGATTGCTGTTGTATTGTTCGCAATATTTGTAGTATTTAGTTTAACACTATCTTCTACTGCAGTAATACGTGTGGAGTTATCTACAATGTTGCCTTGTAAGTAGTCTAAACGTTGATCATGACGATCTACGCGACCTTTCAAGCCATCAATATCACCTTTAATACCATCAACTTTAACATTCACATTGTTAATTGTATTGTCAATTTCCTTGTTGTTTTCAGTAATTGCATTTGTGATATTTTGATTAATTACAGTATTGTTAGCTTCAATCTTAGCATCGATATTTTTATTAATAACTACATTGTTTTCAGTGATTTTGTTATTAATAGTAGTTTCGATATTCTTAACTGTATTACCAACTTGACCTTTTAATTCATCGATAGCTTTTTTGTTATTAGCAATGTTTGTAGTGTTGTTTGCGATGTTTGTAGTATTTTCAGTGATACGTTTGCTATTGTCAGCAATTGCCACTACATTAGCTTGAATATTTGTAGCATTGTTAGCGATGTTAGTAGTATTATTTTCTACTTTACCATTGATATTAGTAATTTGGTTTTTAATATCATTGATCACTGTAGAAGATTTACCTACTTGACCTTTTAATTCATCAATAGCTTTTGCATTAACATTGATATTTGTAGTGTTATTTGCAATAGCAGCTTTGTTGTCGCCAATGAATTTACGGTTTTCAATTGCAATTGTACCAGCTACGTTGATGTCTTTTTCATTTTGTTCTACACGTTTAGTAAGACCATTCAAGTCGCCTTTAACACCATCAACTTTAACGTTTACATTGTTGATAGCAGTTGTATTGTTAGCGATGTTAGTAGTGTTAGCATCTACTTTCACATTAGTTGCATCAATACGTTTGCTATTATCTACGATAGCGTTTGCATTAGCATCAACTTTAACGTTTACGTTATTAATTGCTGTAGTATTTTTAGCAATATTAGTTGTGTTATTAGCAATATTTGTAGTGTTGTTTTCTACTTTACCATTGATATTAGTAATTTGTTTCTTAATATCGTTGATAACTGTAGAGGATTGACCTACTTGACCTTTTAACTCATCGATAGCTTTAGCATTGATGTTGATATTTTTAGTGTTGTTTGCAATAGCAACTTTATTATCGCCAATGAATTGACGGTTTTCCATTGCAATTGTACCTACTACATTAATATCTTTTGCATTAGCTTTCACACCATCTTCAACTACAGAGATACGTGTGGAGTTATCAGCAATATTATCTTGTAAGTAGTCTAAACGTTGGTCATGACGATCTACACGACCTTTAAGGCCATCTAAATCACCTTTAAGACCATTCAAGTCACCTTTAACGCCATCAATCTTAACATTTACATCACCAATCTTAGTATTGATTGTGTTGTTAATTTGTTTGTTATTTTCATTGATTTTTACATCGATGTTTTTATCAACTTTGTTAAGAATTGTAGTGTTATTAGCATTGATTTTAGCATCAATGTTTTGATCTACTTTATTAATGATTGTTGTATTATTGCTGTTGATTTTATTATCAATATTTTGGTTGATAACAGTGTTGTTAGCTTCAATCTTATTATCGATAGTTTTATTAATTACTGTATTGTTTTCGTTGATTTTATTAGTAATTGTATTTTCGATATTTGTGATTTGATTGCCAACATGACCTTTTAATTCATCAATAGCTTTTTTATTAGCACCGATAAGTGTACGGTTTTCAATAGCAATTGTGCCAGCTACGTTGATGTCTTTTTCGTTTTGAGCAACGCGTTTAGTAAGACCATCTAAATCGCCTTTAACACCATCAATTTTTTGATCAACTTTAATGTTATTAGCATTAATCTTAACATCGATGTTATTGTCTACTTTATTAAGAATTGTAGTGTTATTAGCTTCAATCTTAGCATCGATATTTTTGTTGATTACTGTGTTGTTTTCATTGATCTTATTAGTAATTGTATTTTCGATGTTAGTGATTTGTGTACCAACATGGCCTTTTAACTCGTTGATTGCTTTTTCATTATTGGAAATACGAGCAGAATTAGCATCAATACGTTTACTATTATCTGTAATAGCTTTAGCATTAACTTCAGTCTTAGCATTTACATTGTTAATGTTATTGTTAATAACTGTGTTATTTTTTTCAATCTTAGCATCAATATTACCATCTACTTTGTTGATGATTGTAGTATTATTAGCTTCAATCTTCTTATTGATTGTAGTTTCAATATTGGTAATTTGTGTGCCAACATGACCTTTTAACTCATCGATAGCTTTTTGGTTTGCACCGATAAGTGTGCGGTTTTCCATTGCAATTGTGCCAACTACATTAATGTCTTTTGTATTAGCTTTTACACCATCTTCAACAATAGAGATTCGTGTGGAGTTATCAGCAATGTTATCTTGTAAATAGTCCAAACGTTGGTCATGGCGATCAACACGACCTTTAAGGCCATCCAAGTCACCTTTAACACCATCAACTTTTACATCAACCTTGTTAATTGCAACTGTGTTTGCTTCAACTTTATTGTTGATATTAGTGATGTTGTTTTTAATATCTTTAATATCTACTTGAACATTACCAATATTTTGACCAACTTTACCTTTCAAATCAGCAATATCTTTAGTATTGATATTAACTTGATTTTGAGTGTTAGCTACATCAGTTTTAATAGTTTTATTGTCTTGTTCAAGCGCCTGGATGCGACCTTCATGATTAACTAAAACTTTACCTTGATTATCAACTTTAGTGTTTAATTCAGTAATTGCAGTCGCATTTTTGTTGATATTTGTAGTGTTATTAGTAATGTTAGTAGTATTAGCATCAACTTTTGCACTTACATTATTTACAGTATTATTAATATTTGTAATATCAGTTTTAACGGCATTGATCTTAGTATCAACATCATTATTTACTTTATTAATAATAGTTGTGTTGTTAGCTTCAATTTTAGAATTAATTGTTTTGTTAACTTCACTGATAATGTTAGTTTTGCTATCGTTGATTTTAACATCTACATTGTGATTAACTTCGTTGATAATCTTAGTGTTATTTTCATTAATCTTATTATCAATTGTAGTGTTAATATTATTGATTGTTGTGCCAACTTTACCTTTCAATTCATCAATGGCTTTTTTGTTATCGTTGATAGCTTTTTTGTTATCACCAATAAATTTACGGTTTTCCATGATGAAAGTATTATTAGCATCAATATTTTGTGTGTTAGTTTCAACTTTAGCAGTTAAATCAGCAATAGATTTACTATTATTGTTAACATTAACAGTTAGATTATCAATTGCTTTTTTATTGTTGTTAACTTTAATATCAACATTGTTGATATTTTGATTGAGTTCATTTTTAACATTAGAAATGTTAGTGTTCAACTCATTTTTCGTATTATTGATATTTGTTTTAATATCATTAATCTTAACATCTACATCTTTATTAACATTATTAATAATAGTAGTGTTGTTATTTTCAATCTTCTCATCAACTTTGTTCAAAATTGTAGTGTTATTATTTTGAACTGCAGTATTAATATTTTGATTTACTTGATTAATAATATTGGTATTATTAGCTTCAATATGTTTTTTTACACTAGCATCAATGTTAGTATTTACATTATTAACAACATTATTTGTGATGTTAGTAATTTTATTATCGATTTTTACATCAATATCGTTGTTAATTTTAGTAAATTTAGCATCAATATTATTGTTAATATTTGTGATATCTTGTTGAATGTTAGTGATTTGAGTGCCGACTTTGCCTTTTAATCCTTCAATATCTTTGCTATTTTTATCAACTTTAGCGTTGATATTTGTAATATTAGCATTGATTTTATTAATGTCAGTTTTTACACTCTCAACCTTATTATTAACAGTATTAATATTAGTAGTATTGATATCTACCTTTTTATTTACAACGTTAATGTTATGTGTATTTTTCTTAACATTTTCAACATCAGTAGTTACAACTGTATAGTAGTTATTAATTACGGTATTACCAGTGGAACCGCCTTTTTTAGGGATTTGTTGTTGCTGCTGTTGTTGTGGCACTTGTTGTTGCCATTGTTGTTGCTGTTGTTGTGGCACTTGAGGACGTTGACGTCGTTGTTGCTGTTGTTGCTGTTGTGGCACTTGTTGTTGCCATTGTTGTTGCTGTGGCTCTTGTTGTTGCCATTGTTGTTGCTGCTGTTGTTGTTGCTGTTGCTGTTGGTCTAATTGTTGTGGATCAACTTGATGTTGATCTTGCATATGACCCCAAGCATTTTGATCTGGTGTTAACCATCTTTGGCTACCAATAAGATCAGCTCTAGCCCAATCCTCAGGGCTGGATGCATTAGCAACACCTCCAGAAAAGCTAGCCGCCAAAATAACTGCAGCTACAATTGTAGTTGCAGATTTTTGATGTGACTTAGCCAACTCAGACGTTACAACATAAGCGTGCTTAGTTGCACTCCAAACAACTTTGAATACCTTATTCATATTAAGTTCCCTCCCAACATTTGTGGCTCTCACCCCACAATGAAGAAATAAATTAAATATTGCACTCTTTTTCACTAAATATTCACAATATTTAACATAATACTACCATATATTATTTTAAACTTCCATAAAAAAATTAATAAGTTAAACTAATGTTTCATTTTTTCCTCATTTAAAAATACCTAAAAATCCGCTTGAATACTAAGTTATTAATAATATTGAATTATGTAAAATGAAATTTTATATTTTAAATTAATTTTATATTTATACGATACTTTTTATTTG
>NZ_CALJSP010000181.1:0-3150 GCF_937975875.1 Veillonella dispar
ATTAAAAGCTTATGCAGCAGAGCATGACTTAAAGGTTATAGACTTCTATACAACTTTATATGAAGCAGATCAAATAGGCCAAATTGTTTTTGCTGGTGAAGTACATCCCAATGCGCGTGGCTATCGTTTGATGGCCTATAAGGCATTAGAGATATTTACAAGACTATAATTAAAGCATCATAAAGCTAATAATTCATAAATTTATTAAGTTAAGGACCTAGTTGGTAAGATACATCATCTTAATTTGCTTAGGTATGAAGGTTAGACCTTAGATCCTGAGCTTTATAACTAGCTAAAAAAAATCCCCGAATGAGATATCTCATTCGGGGATTTGGTGATTTATATAGTCTTTAGGTGTGAAGGCTTGTAGCTTTCACCATTATAGTTAATTCGTAACGAATTATAGTTAGAATTAGCGAGTACGTGCGTTAGATACGCGAGCGGATTGTGCAATTGCGTATGCAGTACCTTTAACTAAATCGTAAGTATCAGCAGTGTTGCCAGATACTGTTACAGCTGCTACAGTGTCGTCAGTTACTGCGAACAATGCAGTTGCGTAAGGGTGTTGTGCACCATTTGGAACTGTTACAGCACCAGATTTAACAACGATGTAACGGTTGCCGTTGTTGAAGACGTCGTAATGAGCAGCTTGTTTTACACCATCATAGCTTTCATTGTAAGCGAACAATGCAGCTACTTCACCGCCTGCTACTTGACCAGTTTGTTGCATGGAACGCAATTTAGCAGCTGCTACAGCTGTTGGTTGAGTCATGTTAACAGTGATACGCAAGGAGTTGTTGTTTACAACTGCTTCAGTGATTACGTTTGTAGAGAATACATTTGCAACGCCGTCGCCAGCACGGTTGTAGGAGCTAGCAGTTTTCACTTGGTAGCCGTTAGTGTATGCAGGCAAGTCGTAAGTGTAAGATTTGCCGTTCAACAACAAGTCGAATGCGTTTAATTGGTTAGTTTTATAACGGGAAACATATGCACTACCATTGCCATTAGCTGTTACGGAAGTTACAGTTTCTTGGTATACAGGTTGGCTGTTAGTAGCGATAGGGTCCATGATTTGAAGACCTACAGCTGTTGTTTCAGGTGCTACGAAGATTGGATCGCCTAATTCTTTAGATACAGGCATTTGTTGAGCCATGTCACCTGCTGTGTAAGGTACCGCTGGTAATGGTTTGTAACCAGGGCGTGGTGCGCTTGTTACATAACCAGATTGGTACGCTGGTGTAGCTGCTTGAGGTGCAGCGTAAGTATATTGTTCAGCTGCAGCACGTTCGTAAGCGCGTGCGTTAGCATCAACGGATGCTGCGAAAGCAGAGAAAGACATAGTTGTAGCTGCGAATACTGCGAAAGCAGCTGCTAAATGTTTTTTGTTCATAATAATTCACTCCTAAATACATGATTTTTTACAAATAACACAAATACTAATCTGTATTATATATGAAATTCTGTTAATTGTAAATAAAATATAAAATATTTTCTTAATTATAAACAAATTTAATCTAATGAGTCAAATATTGTACAATTTGCCTTTAATTACCCCATAATTAGGCACAGAATATCATATTACTATATAATAGTATTTATGTATAATGACATTATTATATCGAAAAAAATAGTTTTAGGCTATACCTAAGAACAAGAAATATATAAATTAGATGAAATTTGTGAATTATATAAATTATATAAATTGAGATGGTGAAAGTTTCACTAGGGAGGTCTCATGAGTATTAGCGTCTATTATGGACGAGCAGGATCTGGTAAGACACGTGCCGTATATGAACGGATACGTCAAGTTATGACCGATTGTCCAGGGGAACCTATAATCTTACTTGTTCCTGAACCAGCTACGTATCGAGTAGAGCGAGAGCTTGCCGAGTTTATGCCTGAAAAAGGCTTTACCACGGTTCGCGTCGTAGGTTTTGGTCGTTTGGGTTACCAAGTATATCAATCCATAGGCTCCAAAGGGGCCGGTCAATCAAGCTTATCTAGCTTTGGCCGGTCTATGTTGTTGCGCCTTGTTATGAAACGAAAACAGAAGGAACTAGGCCTCTTAGAACAGGCTACCAAGCGTCCTGAGTTTTCTTCTGTATTACAACAGCTATTTTCTGAGTTTCGCGCATTTCGCGTAGGTCCTACCGACCTAGAACGTGGGGCGGAGTCTGTAAAAAATAAAGTATTACAAAAGAAATTGCGTGAACTTGCCATTTGTATGGCCGCTTATGAAGAGGAAATCAGTCGTCATGGGGAACGCGACATCGATCCTATTATGGAAATTGTTGAGGCTTTGCCACAGTCTCCTCTGATGGAAAATAGTCATGTCTTTATCGATGGATTCCATTGGTTTACGCCTACACATTATGAGTTGATTTATACCTTGTTTGATTTGGCTAAGGAAGCGGTTATAACCATCGACTTACCGATGGCTCCGAAGGCGTTAAATCTCGCTCGTCGAGGGGAACATCTCTTTAGTCGCCCTTTAGAAATTTATGATACCTTAGTGGGTCGTTATGGTTCTAGCATTAACTGGGTTGGATTTGATGGGAAACGGGGTCCTCAAATCGTACAAGAATTAGAATCTAATTACTTTACTAGCCCTAGCAAGCCAAATCCTACAGATACTACGATACCGCTCATTCGTGGCTACAACAGAGAGCGGGAAGCTGATGGGGTGGCTCGCCGTATTTTAGCCTATGTGGAGTCCGCTCCAGAGGCTCGATACCGCGATGTGTGTATTATGCTTCGCGAGTCGGAAACGTACGGGGATACCTTAGAGAAGGCCTTCAGTCGTTATGGTATTCCGCATTTTATCGACCGTCAGCGGCCTATGAAAAACCATCCATTAGGCGAATTGTTGACAGCCCTCTTTGATATCGTTCGCCATAGCTACAGTCGAGACAGCATGTTCTTATTGCTTAAAACAGACTTGATGCCCCTTACCCGTGAGGCCGTAGATGAATTAGAAAACTACGTACTCGAGTTTGGTATCGACCATTATAAATGGGAACGTGAAAGCTGGCCGTATTTACGAGGCTTTCATGAGGGGCAAGATGAAGAAAGTCACTCAGATGCACCGCGTAGAGCCCGTGTTAATCAAGCACGACAAACCATTATGGATATTCTATCCCCGTGGTTTGA
>NZ_CALJSP010000182.1:0-13984 GCF_937975875.1 Veillonella dispar
GAGATTTACGGACTCTGCGGCGGTGATTATCCAATGCAGAAGAAGTATCAATTTAAATGGTACGCCTGCCTTACCATTCATGTATAAATCTCTAGGAATTAAAGAGTCTGATATTACTTTATCCTTCTTTATACCATGTTTACTAACATTCTTATTTTGAACAGCAATCGAGTCTGTATTCACTATTTTGCTAGCAGATAAATCAGGACTTAAGATATATTTAGCGCTCCCATTAGAAGCTATAATTTTACCATCTATATAGTCTAGTGAAGCGGAGAACTTATCGAATTCATATCCAATAACATTAGAGCTTAAAGATGTATCATTAATCTTAAAAATTAATAGTGGATACAAATTCATATTTGAAATTGCAGCATTAGAACGTGCAAGCAGATATAATTCATCATTAACGATAAGAGAGTCGAAAATATAGCAGTTATATTCTGTCATAATAGGCAATACATTAACAACATAGGATTCAGAGTAATTGCTTGCATTTATAACTGTCACGGTTGCATTAGGATTACGATTAAGATCAACTGTAATATTTTTCTCTAGAATTATCCCTTGTTTCGACAAAATACGTGTCTCATTTCTCGTACCACTAAAGTGCAAAGCACACAAAATAAGAATAAGGAAAACAATAAAACTTACAATATAATGTTTCTTTATCCACCGTAACATAGAATCACCATCTCTCTTACTTATAGTATAGCTAAATCTATCAACTAGTAAAAGAAAAGGCTTCAACCATTTCTTAGCGAAATATTTTCGTCGATGATTGGTTGAAGCCTTTATTTATATTCTATTAGTTACTGAAGTCTGTATCTACAATAGCAAATTGTACATAGTCAGGGCAGCGTTTTTGCATTTCTGCTTTAATTTTTTCTAATGTGCCATGTGGATCTTCTTCGTCAAAGTCAAAGATAATATCGTAGTAGATAACTTTCTTTTCTTCTTGTACGTAGAACGCATGTACTTGTACTACATGTGTATATAGACTTACAACTTGGTCGAGAGCTTGTCTTACTTCAAGCACTTCTAAACTTGGTTGGTTTTCAGCATATACGCCAACGGTCATAGCAATACCAAATTTTTTATAAAGATGAACAGCGATACCTTTTGTTAGTGGATGGATATCCGCCATCGTCATCGTATCTGGCACTGTAATATGAACAGATCCAATTGTTTCACCAGGACCATAACTATTTAACACTAAATCATATACACCGCCCACATTTGGATGTTGAGCGATAGTTTCTTTAATTTCACGAACTAAGTTATCATCTGCACGAACGCCAAGCAAGTGATTATACATTTCTTTTAAAATGTCATAAGATGCTTTCAAAATCAATACGGAGATAGCGGCCCCTACATAACCTTGAATATCCAAGTTAAAGAAGAATACCAAAGCTGCAGATACTAATGTAGCAAAGGTAATCACCGCATCAAAGAGGGCATCTATACCAGACGCTACAAGCGCATCAGATTTGTATTTCTCGCCTTGTGCCTTAATATAACGGCCCATCACTACTTTCACCACAATAGCGACAGCGATAATGGCCAAGCTTGGAACATCAAAGGTAGATACCTCAGGGTGAAGAATTTTTTCAATAGATTCCTTGAGTGATCCAATGCCTGCACCAAGGATGATGAAAGCAATGGCCATGGTAGTCATATATTCGATACGACCATGACCAAATGGATGCTCCTTATCGGCACCCTTAGCTGCTAATTTTGTACCAACAATAGTCAATACAGAGGACAAAACGTCTGTTAAGTTGTTTACCGCATCAAGGATGATGGCGATAGAGTTAGATGCAAGGCCTACAATCATTTTAAAAATAACGAGAACGACGTTACCTATAATACCTTTTATACTAGCAAGCGTAATCCCCCGATTACGTGCTGCACCATTTTCTTGCAAAATCATATTGAACTACACCTCTTACATTCAATTCACTAAGCTACAAATCGAAGCCTATCGATTTATTTACATTTCTATTATAGCTTATCGATTATCATTTGTCATTATATTTTTTGAAAAATTTCTATAAAATCATTGATTTTACTGAGTTATCAATAATTCTCATTTCTCAATTAGAACATTTGATGTATTGTGACTTCACAATCTATAGTGTAGATCTATTGTTAATAAACTACTATCTAATTATTAATACGTACTATATATTACGCACTTCTTAATACTTACCTAGTGATAAGTATCAAAGTAATTAGAGGTAATTATGCAGTAACCGTAATACGCTCGCCTGTGCGCATGTGTGTAAATACAACCTTTTGGGCACGCAATTGGAACGGCTGCCCCGTTGGCTGTGCGCCATATAAGGTATCCCCTACGAGAGGGTGCCCTATATGGCTGAAAGCCACACGAATTTGATGTGTTTTTCCTGTGTACAAACGGACTAAAACCTCTGTATATCCACATTCTTGGAAGTTATACACAGATTTGTCCACATTTTGACCACTTTTATCCACATCTGATAGTTCTATATCCACATTTTTTGATGCTATATCCACAGAATTTTTGGACTTATTCACAGACTTATCCACAGGCTGTGATTGATGTCTACATAGGACGGAATAATCTGTACGAGTCTCTTTTCCTTTAGAATTTACTTCGTAATGAATCCCATCAGCACTGCGTTCCATAGATAATACCAAGGAATCCTCATCAGCTTCTATGATGCCTTCCACAGTAGCCATATACCACTTTTCAAAGGTATTATCATCCATTTGCTGTTGATAAAGACTTTGAGCTAAGCCACTTTTAGCAATCACAATACAGCCCGTTGTATCTCTATCTAAGCGATTCAAGAAACGTACCTTTCGCTTAATACCATGTTCTTTAAAGTAGTAAGCCACACCATTGGCAAGGGATACTTGGTCTTTAGAATTTACTGTCAGACCAGCCGGTTTATCCACAATGAGGAGATCATCATCTTCATATAAGATATGTAGATTCATTTCAATTGGTTCGTGATCTATTTTTTCCTTCGCCATGGCAATCCAAATCTCGTCACCTTCGGAGATAACATCCTTTGGCGTTGCTTTATGACCGTTGATGTGGATTAGTTTTTCCTCAAATAACTTTACTAAGGATTTACGAGGATATTTAGTGTCTAGCACTTCACCTAGGGAGATAACTACAGTATCTTGAATTTCCATAGCATCTTGTTGCTTCTTCGCTGACTGTAATGCAGCAAGCTTGTTAGCATGCACCGTATCTAAATTCGCAGCAGTTACGGTCCACAAAATATCATCTGGACGATGTGTTTTTCGCGCCATTAGTATCTCCTTTCTACGAGCTCAGGGTCTCGTGGCATGTAGTTCAGTAGCGAGCTTGGTTGAACAGCTCGGCCACGTATATTCGTTTGTTCAAAGGTAATGGTCAGCTCTTGTTTAGGACGCGTGATGGCCACATAGAACAAGCGCTTTTCTTCGTCTTCACGCCCTTCTGCGATGGCAAAAGGACTTGGGAAGGTACCTTCATTGAGGCCTGCCAAGAACACGTGGTCAAACTCGCTTCCTTTCGCTTGGTGAATGGTAATGATTGGAATGCGATCCTCATTTCTTACCTGTTGTGCCGGTTCCCCCGCTGTAAGGGCTGCCATCTGCAAGATTTGATTTAATCGAGCTAAACCAGCTGGGCCTTCATAGGCAGCATCAAGTTTTTCCATGATGCGATATAGATCACGTATATGCTCTACCTTTGCTGCTTCTCCATGAGATTTGTAGTACTCTAGAACACCCATTTGGTTCATAATATAGGCCAATAACTTCGTTGGTAACTCTGTATAGGCCTTTCTACGCAAGGTCGCCATTTGGGACGCAATATTGGTGAAAGCCGCTTTATATTTGTTAATCGCCACCATACGACCAGTCGTTGTAGGCACGATATTTTCTTTCACCGCATAGATTAAAAGCTGTGCAGTGGCCAAGATATCGTCCATCGCATTGTGCGTAGGCTCATGATGGATAGGGAACTCGGATGCTAGGAAGCCCAATTTATGATTTGGCAAATTAGGGTAGAAACGACGATAGATATCGAGGGTATCGTAAATCGCCTTAAACTGAGGATTTCCTAAATTATGCCGTGCCAATTCATTCGTAAAGATAGTCACATCATAGTTTACATTGTGACCAACGATGATGGCATCCTTGGAGAACTCCTTAAAGGCTTGCAGCACTGTAGCTGGGTCTTCGCCGTGCTCTTGTAAATACGCATCAGAGAAGCCGTGTACCTCTTCAGATTGCCCCACAGTCACACCAGGATTGATAAAGCGTTCAAAGGACTCTAATACCTGACCATTTTCATCGATACGGATGGCTGCAATTTGAATGATGCGGTCTTGGGACGTATCGGTACCAGTACTTTCCACGTCATATACTACAACCTCATGATTTTCTAAGCCACTAACGAGCTTCGCATAAGGTTCCGCTTCAAAGATAGGCATATCCATAAAGTCAGTCAATTTCAAGCCTACTTGGCGTGTTTCTGGGCTTTCAATAGCGGCGATACGAGCGTCACCAATACCAGCAACATAACGTTTAATAATCCGCTTAGCACTGACGGAGTCGTTCGGGTTCATGAGCAATTTGAAGTAAGCCATAACGTCCTTAATTTCTTGACGTCTAAAGAATTTGAACTCGTCGATAATCATAAAGTGACGGCGTTCCTCTTCAGGCTTTTCGCTATTCAGGCGTTCAAAGGAGTCGCTCAGACGCTGCGCCTTTTTATTATCCCGTACTAAAACGCTAATGTTAGCATCCTTTGGCAAGGCGCAGATAGCTTCGTAAATATAGCGGCCCTCTAAATAACTGTTTTTACAGCCTTTAATGAGGACAGGCTTGCCCTTTCTTTCACTATTGGCACGAGGCAATTCAGTATAGATGGAACCGACCAGATCAGGGAACATATTTTGTAATGTTTTGAAAGCCATCGTAAAGAGCGTCCAGTTAGAGCGATAGTTTTCATAGAAAATGATTTTTAAAGGCTTAAAGTCCGCATCAAACTGCTTAAGCAAGCGGAATGGATCAGACCCGCGCCATTCATATATGGTTTGGAAATAATCACCACATAATAGAACGTGGTTACCTTCCCACAGCATTTCAAGAACCTTGTACTCTAATACGCCTGTATCCTGCATTTCGTCTACCGAAATATAGCTGTAACGACTGCGCCAACGCTCCCGAACTACAGGGTCTTGGAATAAGCGATGAACACCACAGATGAGGTCCGTAAAATCTAGACCATGTACAGAGGCTAAGCTTTCATCATAGGCGGCAATCCATTCGTGACCATGGTTCAAGAAGTCATGGAGTTCACTATAAAGAACATTCCCAAAACTAGAGAACTGTTGCTCAATAGCAGGACGCTGTTCCTTTTGCAAACGATCAATAGTCCGTTTATAATCGCCTACGAGATCATCAGAATAAAACCCGTATAAAGAGCGATGTTCTTTCACCATGGCAATGATATTGGCAAAGGACATTTCTCGCAACTTACCAGAACGATACGGTTCAGACAATTCCTTGCAATCCTCTTCATCAAAGATGGTTACATCTGTATATAAGGTCTCATTGCGCTTGCCCTCTTGTTGGAGTACGAAAAAGCAAAAGCTGTGGAATGTACTAACCTCCACAGCCTTTGCAGGACTGCCTACGAGCGATTGAATGCGGTCTTTCATCTCCTTTGCCGCCTTGTTCGTAAAGGTCATGCACAAGATATTCTCCGCCTTCGCATAGCCGCCCTCGATGAGGTGAGCCACTCGATAAGCAAGTGTATTCGTTTTTCCCGTCCCAGCGGACGCTAACAAGAGGATATTCTGTTCAACTTCATCAATAACGCGTTGTTGTTCACGATTGATAAGCATGAGGTCCTCCTATTTTAAAAAGCCGTACCATCCGGCAGCAATGAGCATTGGAATAGGGCCTAGAATTGCTGTTAAAGCCCATACGCCCAAACCAATATCCATAGGAATATTGAGGATATGAACGCATACTAAATACGTCAAAATACCAGTTACTGCATTCATAGCCACTCGTTTAATGGTGAAAAATGCTACTTTGAAAGCAATGTAGGCTACAGCAACGGATACAACCGCCGAAATAATCGGTGATGCTAATAAAGCTCCCATATTATCCTTTCATTTCTTGGCGGTTCACTACGGCACCGCCTAATGTTAATTCATCGGCATATTCGATATCGCCACCCACAGGAACACCGCGGGCAATACGCGTTACCTTAATGCCACTTGGGCTTAACAAGCGCGCCAAATAGAGAGCTGTCGCTTCCCCTTCTACGTCTGGGTCAGTAGCGAGGATAACCTCTTGTACGACACCATCACGAAGGCGAGCAATCAATTCTTTTACGCGAATATCGTCAGCACCGATGCCCTCCATAGGGGACAAAGCGCCTTCCAACACGTGATATAAGCCCTTATAATCACCACTGCGCTCGATAGCAATCACATCGCGAGATGTTTCAACGACCATAATCGTCGTTTGATCCCGGTTTGGATTGCTACAGAATTCACAAGGGTCTTGAGCTGATAAGTTAAAGCAAATAGAACAGTGACGCGTAGCCCCCTTCGCTTCTACGATGGTTTCCACGAGACGGTCTACCTCTTCCTTCGGCATTTCTACCAAATGATAGGCCAAGCGTCTAGCCGACTTGGAGCCGATACCTGGCAAGCGGCGCAACTGCTCTACGAGCCGTTCTAAAGCGTTTGTCATTTAGAATAAACCTGTTGGCAAATTAAGACCACCAGTTACTTTGCCCATTTCTTGAGCCAAAAGGTCATCTACTTTTTTGCTAGCTTCGTTGACAGCAGCCATTACTAAATCTTCTAACATTTCCACGTCTTCAGGATCTACTGCAGATGGGTTCAATTTCAAGGACTCGATGATTTTTTCACCGTTCATTACAACTGTTACAGCACCGCCACCAACGGAAGCCTCTACTGTACGAGTTTTTAATTCTTCTTGCATTTTCTTCATATCTGCTTGCATTTTTTGAACTTTTTTCATCATGCCAGCCATATTGCCCATACCTTTACCAAACATTGTAATTCCTCCTTTTAGGACCTTGTCCTTACTAACTGTCTATGCCCATAACTCTAACATGCGACATAGATTTTAACATATGTGTCACCTACGGCCTTAGGACCAACGGGTATACTCAAAAATTTATTCTTCGATGACCTCGACGATGATGTCGTGGTCTTCAGATAATTTCTCTAATGTTTCTGCCAAGAGAGGATTGTTTCGCTCCTCTTCTGTCATATGCTCTGGATCCCATGCGTATTCACGAGCTACCGTCACGCTATCGATGGGCGCCACTTCAATAGGTGCTTGTGAAAGCATAGTATGATCATCACTTTGATAAGGGGTTCCCTGTTGTTCGCCCCCATTAGACTTTGGGACAGCTTCTACCTCAATATGGGCACCGCTATCCATAGGGCGTTCTAAGACCTCCCCATCATCGCTAATAACAGTAACACTATCTAACGGATGTGGTGGCATATCATCTAAGGATGATACGTAGGATTCCTCCATATCATCTACTGGCACATCATCAAAGGAATGAACAGGAATATCATCACCTTCAATAGAACCTGCTAGAGACTCGATAGGGATCTCTCCATCAGGCACCTGAGGTGCGGGACTGCCATCAAAGGATGTAATCGGCACATCTCCGCCAGATGTTTGACCTTCTGTGGAAGCAACTGTTGTACCTGTATTCACACTACTGCTAGCAGCATTTGTACCGCCCGTCTTCTTCGCTAAGAATGCCAAAGCCGCCGCTTTTGCCGCATCTACTGCTGCTGAATCTGGCTTGCTAGCTTGCTCTTCGTTGGTTAAATCCATTTGCGTCGGCTGGCCACCAGAGGTCTTCTGTACATCAACCATCGGTTCTGGTGGACGTTGCGGCGCTTTTACTTGGTGCTGTGTCGTGCTACCAGAGGCCTTTTTATAGTCTTTATAGACCTGTGTAAGGGCATCTACGATTTCCACATGTACTGGATAGCCCAGTGTATAGGTGAAAGCATCCGCCGCTTCCGCCAAGTTTACTTCATTAGTCATTACATTGAGGTGTAATGTATTCTTGAAAGCCATAACCGCCTTGCTTTGGTCTACGTAGACAAGCTGACCTTGACCGATAACGGTAGAGGTCATATTGCGATTGCTGTCCTTCAAGTATTTAATGACATTAGACTGTACATTGCGATATTCTTGAGCAGACAGGATTTGATCACTAATGATAGCCTGTGTGCTAATGCCTTTTTTACCACGACCTTTAGCTTGACTTCTAGCAGGTCGTTCTGGTGCACTACTTGTACTTGGTGGTGGTGCCATACCAACGCCGCCCATTGGAGGCGGAGCCATACCTACTCCATTCATAGGAGGCGGAGTGCTACCTGGTGCCCCCATAGGTGGAGGCGTCATCCCTACACTCGCAGGCGGTGGTGTCATCCCCACACTACTTGGAGGAGGCACAGTACCAACGGTACTAGTTTGAGCGCTACTCATGGAAGTATTCTGTACAGCCCCATGATCTACAGGAACAAAGCTATTTGCATAACCGCTAGGCGGACCAAATGCATTGGCACCATAAGCAGGTGTAGAAGCTGCCGGACCGCGTTGTTCTAATTGAGCCATGCGATTCAATAAATCGTTACGCTCAGACCGTTCTGAAGACTCTAGTGCATATACGTGTTCTTCTAAACTTTCATCAACAGAACCTAATTTAGCACACAAAACGAGCAAACCCATTTCGATGATGGTTCGTGGATTATCCACCTGTTTCGCATCATTCATAATGGATTGAGCACTGCGCACATATTGATTGAGCTCATTAAAATCGATGCTTTCAGCTTGAGCTAAAAACTCATCTTTAAAGGCATCATATACCTTAAGCTCATCCGCATCAGGTGCGACCTTACCAACAAGCAAGGCACGCACGTGCTGAATGAGGGCTTCCATAATCTGCGTCGCATCACGACCTTCTGCCAACGCATCGTGAATATAGGATAGCAATTTAGGGCCATCACCGTTCCGCAATGCGTCAAGGAAGTGGATGATCCATTCCTTGCTAACAAGGCCGATCAGTTCTTCTACTACTTGAGGTGTAATAGAACCTGTTGCCATACCGGCACATTGGTCTAAAATACTCAATGCATCGCGCAAACCACCGTCCGCATGAACAGCGATGAGCTGTGCTGCTGCAGGATCGAGGCCAAAGCCTTCTTGTTCCGCTACATAGGATAAACGCTGGGCGATATCATCAGACGTAATACGTCTAAAAGTATAGCGCTGACAACGAGATACGATGGTAACAGGTAATTTCTCAATCTCTGTGGTAGCGAAGATAAACATAACGTGCGCTGGAGGCTCTTCGATGGTTTTTAAAAGAGCATTCCACGCCTCTGTGGTAAGCATGTGGGCTTCGTCGATGATGAATACCTTTTTTCGGCCCTCAACAGGCATAAATTTGACACTTTCACGAAGAGCACGGACCTCATCGATACCACGATTGGAGGCAGCGTCGATTTCGAGAACATCCATGGACTGGCCGCTCAAAATCGATTTACAAGCGCTACACTCGTTACAAGGATGATCCGTTGGCCCATGCTCGCAGTTGATAGCGCGCGCAAAAATCTTGGCCATACTCGTTTTACCAGTCCCTCGTGGACCAGCAAACAAATACGCATGAGCTACCTTATCCTCGCGGATAGCACGCATCAACGTATCAGATACCTGATGCTGCCCAACCACATCGGTAAACGTCTGCGGACGGTACTTACGATATAACGCAATATATGCCATTGGAACACCCCCTTTTCCGAAAATTACAATACTTTATTATACCATATTCACGGAAATCTGACTCATTTTATAGACCTTAGATTAGACATAAAAAAAGCGGCCCCACAGGCCGCCTTGCAATATTCGATCACGACAGCCCCCGGGTTCCCCGTGGCACATGAAGGTTACCGCTTAGTGCTGCTACCTCTCAGTCCTGACACGATTCACAGGCCCCCATTGCACAGGCCCGAGAACTGCCATGATCCAATATTGCAATACAAATATTATACATGAAAATACCTCTATAGTCAAAGCTATAGAGGCATTTCATATGTCTTATCTAAAGGATATTCAGTTAGATTAGAAATTATTTTGCATATTTTTCTTTGAATGCAGCTAATTGAGCTTCTTCCAAGGATAAGCCTTGTTCTTTATAGCGTTCAATAGCAGCGTGCATTTCTTCATATGCTACAGGTACAACTTTTGTAAATCTGTTTACAAAGTTATTCCAGTTTTCAAGGATGTGACGGCCTTTAGCGGAATTAGTATGCAATACGTGTTGTTCTACTAATTCTTTAATGCGTTTAAGGTCATCATTATTAGCAGGACGTAATTCTACGAGGCCTGTATTTACATAGCGTTCATCGCAATCGAGGATGTATGCATAGCCACCGGACATACCTGCTGCGAAGTTACGACCAATTTTGCCAAGTACAAGCACTTCGCCACCAGTCATGTATTCACAACCATGGTCGCCTACACCTTCTACAACAGCTGTGATACCACTGTTACGAACAGCGAAACGTTCACCAGCTACACCATTGATGTAGGATGTACCAGATGTAGCACCATAGAAGGCAACGTTACCGATAAGGATATTTTCATCAGCTTCAAAGATGGATTTCTTAGGTGGATATACTGTGATAGTACCACCGGATAAGCCTTTACCGAGGTAATCGTTCGCATCACCTTCAAGTTCTAATGTCATACCTTTAGGAATGAAAGCACCGAAGGATTGACCAGCAGAACCTTCAAAATTCAACTTGATTGTGTTATCTGGCAAACCACTTTCACCATAACGACGTGTCACCTCAGAACCAACCAAAGTACCTACTACACGGTTAATATTATTGATAGCCAATTTAGCGCGAATAGGTTTTTGATCTTCGATAGCAGGACGACACATACGCAAGAGTTTGGACATATCCAATGTGCGTTCCAATTCGTGATCTTGGTCAATCATATGCATATGACCTACAGATGCATCGATGTATGGGTGGAACAATACGCGTTTAAGGTCAACACGAGACAATTTGAAGTTATCGTCTTGAGATTTTTGACGAACAAGATCGATACGGCCAACGAGTTCAGCTACGGAGCGAATGCCTAAGCGAGCCATGATTTCACGCAATTCACGAGCGATGAAGATCATCAAGTTTTCTACATACTCAGGTTTACCTGTGAAACGAGCACGCAATTTTTCGTCTTGTGTAGCAACGCCGTAAGGGCATGTGTTGAGGTTACATACACGAGCCATTTTACAGCCTACAGCAACGAGTGGCAATGTACCGAAACCGAATAACTCAGCGCCAAGCATAGCCGCAACAGCTACGTCGAAACCAGTCATTAACTTGGAGTCTACTTCCAATTTAACGCGGTCACGCAATCTGTTGAGCATCAATGTTTGATGAGTTTCGGACAAACCTAATTCCCAAGGCACACCAGCGTGTTTTACAGATGTACGACCTGCCGCACCTGTACCACCATCGTAACCGGAGATTAAGATGTTATCTGCTTTTGCTTTTGCTACACCAGCGGCGATAGTACCAACGCCTGCTTCAGATGTTAATTTAACGGAAATACGAGCATCTTTGTTAACGCATTTTAAATCGTAAATCAATTCTGCCAAGTCTTCGATGGAGTAAATATCATGATGTGGTGGTGGAGATACGAGCTCTACGCCAGGAGTGGAGTGACGAGCTTTACCGATTTCAGGGTATACTTTTTTACCTGGTAATTGACCACCTTCACCTGGTTTAGCACCTTGTGCACATTTGATTTGTAATTCTTTTGCATGAATGAGGTAGTTTGCAGTTACACCGAAACGACCAGATGCAATTTGTTTTACTTCAGAGTTCATGCTGTCGCCATTTGGCAATGGTTTGAAACGTGCTACGTCTTCGCCGCCTTCACCAGAGTTAGATGTGGATCCTAAACGGTTCATGGCGATAGCGATAGTTTCATGAGCCTCTTTACTGATGGCACCATAACTCATAGCCCCCGCTTTAAAGCGTTTTACGATGGATTCTTCAGGTTCAACCTCTTCGATTGGAATACCGCCGCCTACAGGGTAGTTTAATTCCATTAAGGAACGCAATGTTACGTGGTAATCGTTGCGAATCGCTTTAGAGTATTCTTTATATTTTGTGTAATCACCATTGATAAGGGATTCTTGTAAAAGATCAATTGTTTTAGGGTTGAATAAATGCTCTTCCCCGTCTTTTACTGGACCATACCAACCACCTGGTTCGAGTACGGATTCATCGGATTTGAAAGCGCGGTCATAACGAGCTAACGCTTCATTGGCAACGCCTACAAGACCAATACCACCGATACGTGTTGGTGTATTTACGAAGAATTTGTTGATGAAGTTAGTGTTCAAGCCCAACGCTTCGAAGATTTGTGCACCATGATAAGAACGAACTGTGGAGATACCCATTTTGGACATAACCTTCATAATACCGCCTACAGCAGCTTTGATGTAGTTCTCTTCTGCTTGTTCTGGTGTAATATCGCCAAGGCGTTTACGAGCTTGTAAATCGCGTACAGTTTCAAGAGCCAAGTATGGGTTGATTGCTGTTACACCATAGCCGATCAATGTACAGAAGTGATGTACTTCGCGAGGTTCACCAGATTCAAGGATAAGGCCGATTTCTGTACGCAATACTTTTCTGATTAAGTGATTGTGAACAGCTGCTACAGCCAATAATGCAGGAATTGGTGCATGATTTTCATCAACGCCACGGTCAGACAAAATCAATACATTTTGATCTGTACGTGCTGCTTCTTCTGCTTTTTCACACAATTCATTCAATGCATCACGCAAGCCATCAGCGCCCTTAGTTGGGTCGAAGAGGATTGGCAATGTAACAGATTTCATGCGACGGCAATCAAGAGCCTTAATAGATGCCAATTCTTGGTTAGTAAGGATTGGTGTACGCATGGACAACGCATAAGTACCAGCTTTATTAGGATCTGTTAAGTTACCAGAGTTACCAAGCATAACGCGTGTAGATGTAACCATTTCCTCACGAATGGAGTCGATTGGAGGATTTGTTACTTGCGCGAACATTTGCTTGAAGTAGCTATATAACAATTGTGGTTTATCGGACAAGATAGCAAGTGGAGCATCGGCACCCATTGCACCTACAGGATCTTTACCATCTTTTGCCATAGGTACAATCATACGTACAAGGTCTTCTTGAGTATAACCAAAAGCTTGTTGATTTTTGAATAAATCTTCAACTTTTGGAACGTCTTTTTCGTCAGCTTGAGTAATTTCAGACAAGTGAATAACGTGTTCTTTTACCCATTCATCATATGGCAATTCAGTAGCAACGCGTTGTTTGATTTCTTCGTCGGAAATGATACGTTGTTCTTCAGTATCGATGAGAAGCATTTTGCCTGGTTCCAAACGACCTTTAGCGCGAATATTTTCAGCGTTTTCGTTTACTACACCCACTTCGGAGGCCATGATAACGCGATCATCAGTTGTTACATAGTAACGAGCAGGACGCAAACCGTTACGATCAAGTACGCCACCGATAACAGTACCATCAGTGAAGCCCATAGCAGCAGGACCATCCCATGGTTCCATCATGAAGCTATTGAACTCATAGAAGTCATGTTTTTCTTGGCTCATGAGATTGTTGCGTTCCCAAGGTTCAGGAATCATCATCATAATCGCATGAGGCAAGGAACGACCTGTCATGTGCAAGAATTCCAATGTGTTGTCGAACATAGCGGAGTCAGAACCACTGTCATCAACTACTGGGAATACTTTTTTAATATCTGGGAACAATGGAGATTCTGCTTTACCTTCACGAGCATTGATCCACTCAATTTTAATGATGTATCTTTCCATCATGATTGGACA
>NZ_CALJSP010000183.1:0-42247 GCF_937975875.1 Veillonella dispar
CTCTATTGCAAGCTTCACATGCTCAGAAAGCCTCGCTCCATGCAGCCACTGCCTCTTCATTAAAAATACCTCATAATCGCTAAGATTATGAGGTATTTTTACATATTTGTATATTATTAACAATTTAATTTTTAAATGTACTTCGTTTATACCTGATGTAATGAACTAGCTTCACTACTAGAATACCAATAACAACACCAACAGTATCAATCAAAATATCAGAAATCTGAGAGCTACGCCCTGGTGAAAACAATTGTATAAATTCATCAAGACTAGCTATCAACATGCCTAAACCTATGGTCTTTATTACGGTACCGTATGTAATATATCGACGTAGAATCGTATATAAAACACCACCAAGGATTGTAAACTCTGTAAGATGGGCTAACTTTCGAACAATCCTATTCAAGGTCCATATATTTCCATGAAAGCCTAACTTATTTACTATAGGAGCAAAGGTCTCTGCAAAGAGCAAGCTAAATCCATCTGAAGATCCGCCATTTTGCATCGAATTATCCCATATAAAAAATACAATTAGACCTAATAGAATATATAGTATCCAACGTTTCATATTACTCTCCTAAACGCCATAATACATATCTATCTTAATCGCGGTCAAAAATATCTCTTGTATAAACTTTATCCTTCACATCTTCTAAGCTCTTATCCCAACGATTAGCGACTATAACGTCACTAACACGTTTAAAATCTTCAAAGTTGCGAATAACAGGTGAATTAAAGAAATCTTCTGCATCAAGAGTCGGTTCATAAACAACTACGGCAATACCCTTTGCCTTGATACGCTTCATTACACCTTGAATTGCAGATGCTCTAAAGTTATCAGAGTTCATTTTCATCGTCAAGCGATAAATGCCAACAATTTTTGGGTTCTTTCCTATAATAACATCTGCTATGTGATCCTTGCGAGTTCTATTAGCATCCACAATAGCAGAGATTAAATTTTGTGGAACATCATTATAGTTAGCTAATAATTGCTTAGTATCTTTTGGCAAACAATACCCACCATAACCAAAGGATGGATTATTATAGAAGTCTCCAATACGAGGATCTAAACAAACGCCATTGATGATTTGGCTTGTATTAAGGCCACGAACCTCAGCATAAGAATCTAACTCATTAAAGTATGCAACGCGCAATGCCAAATACGTATTAGCAAATAATTTAATCGCTTCTGCTTCCGTAGAGTCTGTATATAATTGAGGTACATGTTCCTTAATAGCACCATCAGCTAATAGTTGTCCAAAACGGCGGGCCCGTTCAGAGTCTTCCCCTACTACAATACGGGAAGGATGTAAATTATCATATAAAGCTTTACCTTCGCGTAAGAACTCTGGAGAGAATATCAAGTTCTCTGTATTAAATTCCTTACGCATTTGAACGGTGTACCCAACTGGCACAGTGGACTTAATAATCATAACAGCATCTGGATTAATATCTAATACTGTTTTAATAACTTGTTCTACAGAAGAGGTATCAAAAAAGTTCTTTTGAGGATCGTAGTTAGTAGGCGTTGAAATAATAACATACTCAGCACCTTTAAAAGCTTCTACAGGATCTAATGTAGCTTTAAAGTTTAACTTCTTAGTAGCTAAATACTCCTGCAATTCCGCATCTACAATAGGCGACTCTTTGCGATTTAGCATTTCAACCTTTTCAGGGATAATATCGAGGGCTACTACTTCATTATGTTGTGCTAATAAAACTCCATTTGAAAGGCCTACATAGCCGGTCCCAGCAATTGCAATCTTCATTTATTTGCCCTCCGTCATATAAAACTCTTTATACCATATAGCAAATTTCCGTAACCCTTCGCGTAAAGATGTATTCGGCTTGAATCCAAAATCTTCTTCTAGAGCACTTGTATCTGCATACGTGACAGGTACATCACCGGGTTGCATTGCCACTAATTCTTTATGGTTTTCAAAATTGTAATCTTCTGGTAATACACCAGCAGAAACCAATTCCTCTGAAAGAATACGTACAAAATCGAGGAGGTTTTCAGGATGGCTATTACCAATGTTATAGATAGCATATGGTGGTACTGGCAATCCATCGGCACCGTTGCGACGTTCTGGAGCCGCACACATAACCTTAGATACGCCCTCTACTATATCATCGATATAGGTAAAGTCACGTTTACAGTTACCATAGTTAAAGATTTTTATAGTGCCACCGCTCCGCAACGTGTTAGTAAAGCCAAAGTACGCCATATCCGGACGCCCCGCTGGACCGTACACAGTGAAGAAACGAAGCCCTGTACTAGGAATGTTATATAACTTGGCATAAGAATAAGCCAATAATTCATTTGATTTTTTAGTAGCCGCATACAGAGAAACTGGGTTATCTACTTTATGATCTGTAGAGTATGGAATTTGTTTATTCGCACCATACACAGAAGAAGATGATGCATAAACCAAATGCTCTACTCCACTTTCACCATTATCATAAGAATGACGACAAGCCTCTAATATATTGTAGAAACCAATAATATTAGACTCGATATAAGCATCTGGATTTGTAATAGAGTAACGAACACCAGCCTGTGCTGCTAAGTTAACAACAACACGTGGTTTATAAGTAGAAAAGATTTCTTCAATAAAAGCTTTATCTGCAATATTACCTTTTTTTAAGATCCACGTATTTTTATTATCTTTGCTCATCTCGTCAATTTGTTGCAAACGATAATCCTTTAAAGCCACGTCATAGTAATCATTAACAGAATCTATGCCGATAATTTGAGTTCCTTCTGCTTCAGATAAAAGGGACATAACAAGATTAGCCCCTACAAATCCAGCGGCTCCCGTTACTAGGATCACCGTATTGTTTAAATCTACATTTTTTGAAAGCATATGTACTCCTTTCATAGTTCTGTTAATTATGAGCGTCTTACTTTACGTAACACTTTATTAACGCCAGAAGTAATAATGGCACGCTCAGATGGAATGATACATAAAATAACCACATATAGTACTACGCATAACATCATACAAGCTATAGTCCACCACACCGCATCATATACATGTAAAATACTATATGCAATAGCGCCAACAATAGATGCGGTAATTAGATATACACCTATATTAGTAATCACCCGGAGAGCACTCATATGTATAAATAATGCTAAGAAAATCATAGCAACCATTAACATTTCCATGCGTACTATTGAGCGAGCATAGACAAATGTACTAAAGTCATACTGAATACAAATATAAATGACTGGTATTAATACAACTAAATGTAATATTTGAGTCCAGAATGATAAATTAGGAACTCCTTTTGCACGAAATATTTCGGAAATGAGATTAGCCGTAACAGTCATAATAGCTGAGCTTAATGCCCAAGAACCTAATACGATACCTGCCAATTTCCATTGTGGTCCCAGCAATAGATTCACAACAAAATCTTGGAATACAAACAATCCCACCCCTATAGGCACTAAGAATAGAGCCATATAGCGTTGGAAGGTAAAGAATGTATTTGAAAATGCTTGTTGATCATTCTGAACTCGACTTAAGGCTGCAAATAAAACCGGTGCCAATGATGAAGTAGCCATGGCCATAACAGTCGTTACAATAGCCATAGGCATTTTGTATATCCCCAAATAATAGGCGTCTAAGAAGCGACTAATAATGAAGGTATCCACCCAAGCGGTAAGCCATATTGAAAACGCCTCTGCTAGTGACCATGCACTATAGCTGAACATCTTCATAAAGACCTGCCCACTAAAGAATAAATGGATTTGATTCTTCCTGCTCTTTAATAAGGCTAAAGCCGTGAACAACTGAGCCCCTAACATACCGGCGATTAACGACCAATAGTCATAGCCCATGAGTGCCATAGGTATGGATATCAATATAGGCGTTAGAATTGTAATGAGCCGAATATTAAGAAGAAACTTGAAATTAAAATCCCGTCGATATAGTGCCATCTGTACACTGCTAAAAGCAGATAGCGGAATCATGGCCCCCATTACAGCTAACGGTATACCTAAACCATCATTACCGACCAATATAGCCAACTCATCACGACCGATTATAATAGCCCCCCATAAGAGTAAAGAAAGCACTAAGTTGGCAATAAAAGCTACATCTGTAGCCTCCTGTTTTTCTTTATCACTTTCAAACTCATGCTGTACAAGAAACTTTTGGAATCCTGCATCAGCAAGCATCTCTGCAAAGGATATAACCATCATAATCGTTGCCAATATACCAAACGCCGTAGGCGCTAGCATATGGGCCAATATTATATTTGTTAGTGGTGTAATAAGCTTTGCTAAAACCTCTGTTATGACAGACCATTTAGCAGCAGCTACTATTTTTGTATCCATTATTTTTTATTGATATTCTTAATGCCCCGCAAGAATAATTCATGGTGAGCTTCACATTCCAAGTAATTTTGAATTGCTAAATAACTTGTTTTTCCTAAAATGAGTTGTATTAATTTTCGTCCAAATAATCCATTTATTGCACGGATGATAAAAGATCTGCCTAAAAATTCACGTAAATATCGCTTTACATGAGTATCAGCAAAATCCTTATATGCTTGAGCAACAAAATGAGCATCTCTAATGTGTTCACTTCGTTGTTTATAGGCTGTCAAAGTTTCATCTGCTTCTGACTCAGTAGCCAAACGGGTACCCCTTTCAGTACTACGAATTGGCACTTCAGAGACAATAAAACTATCCTTCGTTACCTCTACATCGATTAGTAAAGAATCTTTTACAAACTCCTTATGATGTATATAGGATTCAGAGTTAAAGATAAAGTTACCTTGGCCATAAATAATAGTCCCCTTACCATAGTCCTCACGAGAACCTATACAATGACTATGTTGGCAAATTACAAGGTCTGCCCCTTTATCAACAAATTTTCTGCAATATCTTTGTAACATTGGCGATGGATAGCGATAAAACTCCTTCCCACCATGATATAGGACGATAACATAATCACAAGTTTTCTTTAAAGCTTCTACATCATCAAAGCTCTCTAATACATCAAATGGATTAGCCCCCATTGTATGACAAGAAGCAACGGTAAACTCATGTTCTGCACATAAGTAAAATCCTATACGTATACCTTCTTTTTCAAAGATAAATGGCTTTTTAGCTACTTTTACATTAGCACCAGCACCTGCATTTTTAATATCATGCTTTTTTAATAGCTCTAATGTAGTTGTTAACCCTTCTATACCATGATCTAAGGAATGATTATTAGCCAATGTTAAAAATATAGGCTCTAAAGCCTTATAACCATAGATTGTTTTTGTAGGAGATTTTAAATTATCACCAAATTTATTAATCGGAGTAGCTGCATCTGTTAAGGGCACCTCTAAATTAAATACATTTAAATCAGATTTTTTTAGAAGTCTCAGTAACTCCTTACCAACCAAAGCCTCTCCATTACCAGATTCAAATAATTCTCTATTTATATCCGTAGGGACAAAATCAGCCCCGATGTACAGTTTCAAGATGTAACCACTCCCCTAATTCATAATCTTTTGACATAGGACGAAACTTCTCAAATCCAGCACCAGGGAAGAACGTTAACTCTCCAATAAATAGGCGCCCTTTTATTTCGTAAAAATCAACACGTAAGAACGGACAATCCTTACTTAGCTCAGCTGTGAGACGTTTCATCTCCTCATACGTAGCTGGCTTCGGAAATTCCGTAGGTAATGGAGGATAATGACCAAAATGAATCCCCATAGGCTCCCAATCAATATCATAGAAGTTCATACGCGTTCCAGTCTTTGAAAAGCGCTCTGAACACACTACAGTTAGCTTTGGTTCTCCATGGAAGGAATACATCTTATAGTCTAATAAATCGTCATTGCCCAATTCAGAAATATATTCTTCTGCTATAATACGACGCGGTACATTCTGATAAGCCCATTCTCTGGCAATTTTAGAATAATCACGTTTTAGAGATGCTCTTAACTTTGCTTTAGCTGCCTCTCGATCAAGGGATGACTTATCTTTACAAATAACGATGCCCCCACTATCATGTGTACACTTCAAAACAAATTGATTAGGTAACGCATCAAAGTCAATATCCTCTACGGAATCCCAAACAGCAAGTGTGGGAATTATATATTGATCACCTACACGGTGAGCAATAAAATTTTTAGCCTCATGCTTATCTACCATGACCGTTTGTATAGGCTCTCTATAATTAACCTTTAGCCATTGTAACTTTTCGCTGAAAGTTTTTGGATTCTCTAAATCTAAAGGATAGCCCATGTATTTAGGAAATACCTTCTTTAAAAACTCTTCATCAGATAAAGAGTCATAATAACCTAATTTGATCAATACTCTCGTGCGATAGTAAGGTTTTGTTAAAAAGGACATGCCAACTTTACACAACTTGCTGAGCTTCATTTTTACGTCCTTTCCGGAGCAATTGCACCTCTAAATAAAACATCATCATATAAAAATATGTACTCTTACTTTCATAAGAAACCATGCCCATATCCATAACGATTTGAGAAAGGAACAAAATCAGTACCATTACATATTCATTACTATGAAAGTTCCGATAACGAATTAAGTTATAGGCAATGTATATATACATTGAGTAATACGCCAATAAGCCGATTACCCCTGTACCTGCTAATAGTTCAATATAATTATTATGTAAATAATAATTCTCTTTACCATATAAAAAATAGGTAAGTACAGATGGATTATTTACCCCCACCCCAGTGATGGGCGATTGATAAAATAAATCCCACCCTATATCAACCAAGGCTAAACGAATAATGGTAGATGAATCACCACCAGTACCGGAGAAAGCATCCACCATACTCGACATACGATCCAGAACCTCTGAAAACATAGGTAATTGTAGAACTGCAATACCAATGATAGTAAGAGCTAACAATGAGCCAATAATCTTAGCAATAGAATTTACTACATTGGCACTACGTAAACTTTTAAATACAAATAGTAATACTGTACCAACAACAACAAATACTAACGCTTTACGACTACCAGTAGCTGCTAGAATCCCCAATGTAGGTAAGGCTATAATATTCCACCAACGAGGTCGATCGTATAACATGTAATACAATGTCATAACGATAGCATTGGCACCTAATAAACCTACAGTATTCGCATTTAATGCATCATTTGCAATTCGTGCAGAAGATGACAAAACCATAATAAAGTAATCTAAGCCATAGAAATATACCGTGTAAAAACAAACTATATAACCAGTCCACATACCAATTTTTAATAATGTGTCCACTGATGTTTTATCTTGATAACACATGTATAAAATGATAAGCATAAAGAATATTTTGACGATATCAAAGCTTCGACTGAGTGCTACAGATGGCTCTATAGCATTAATAGTACTCAGATAACAGGCTCCAATGAAGAGGAGCATATAACCATGCATCCAGGTAAGCCTAAATTTAATAACTCCCCGCTCTCGAATGAGATAACAAATAATAAGTCCAAATAGGCATACAAATAATACATAGGCACCATAATTCGCATCGCCAAGGGCAAAGGAAATGGTCAACGACAACACTAAAAAAATTAGAGTTATGAACCATATCATGCGGTCAGCAATAGCCGTAATATTTAACTTCAATGGTTCTCCTCCTTACAACTCATAAAACATCTAACCAACGTTTAGCAATTTTGCATAGTGGGAATTTGTCACGCACCTTAATGGCTTCTTGTGAAAGTTTAGCTGCTAGTGCAGGATCTTTTAGAACGCTACGCATGGCTTCATACATAGCCTGTATATCTCCTACAGGCACCAAGATACCATTCTCTCCACTTGTTATGACCATACGAGCCCCACCTACTGGACAGTCTGTAACAACTGTAGGCAAGCCCATGCCTAGCGCTTCAAGCATAGAGTTTGAAATACCTTCAAAATCAGATGATGAAACATACATAGAACAAGGTGCGACCTTCTCTAAAATATTACTAGCAAAGCCAGGCAATAAAATTCTATCCTCTAAATTAAGAGATTTTATTTGAGCTCGTAGTTCATCCTCTAAAACGCCTTGCCCATAAATAACGAGTTTATACTCTGGAAACTCATCTGATAGCATACTAAATGCATTGATCATCATAGGCAAATTCTTTTGCGGATGCAAGCGACATGCTGTAACGATCGTCTTTTCCCGTTCTCCCTCAATTGGTGGTGGCAATTTACCATTAATAGGATTCGGAATGATAACACCACGCTTTTGTACAGATTCAGGAAAATATGAACGTGCATCTTCCGTTTGGAATACTAAGGCATCAGCAAAGCGAAAAGCAAAATTACGCAGCGCTTGTTGATGCCAACCGATAGGTACCTTACGCGGATTATTTCGTTCTGAAAAGACAATGCGATTCTTTACAAACCAGGAACTAATAGCCAATATAAAGCTAGATGCAGACAAGAATGATAAACATGTAGCATTCGGTCTAGTCTTTAAAATCTTAATTAGCTCTTTTATTTCCTGCATAAAGCGAATCACTTTATTAGAACTTGTGGTATGAATTTCAATTTGCTCTATCCCATTTTCTAAGGCATATTCATTACCATAACAATTGGGACTAGTTTGGATGACCGTAATATGATGACCATCATGCACCCATTGACGAGCTAACTCTGTTAAAATTCGTTCAGCTCCATCATTACCAAGGGAGATAGTAACAATGATTATTTCCTTTTTCATAGGCTTTCCTCTTGGATATATTCTGCAAGTCTTACATAAGCCTGCGCCATTGTTACCTTAGGCTGCCATCCTAAGGACTTTAATTTTTTTGAACTTAAGAACATGTGCACTGTCGGCGCATAGCCTAAGCCTTGTACATCTTCTGGAATATCAAAAATGACTTCACTCTTATCATGACTTACATGGGTCGCTACTAAATGAGCAATGCTAGCTATGGAGCGAGTTTCCTCATCATGACAGACATTGTATGCTTCACCAGCTTCTCCATCCTTCATAAGGGTTAAAATGCCCGTTAATGCATCAGTAATATAGCAATAATTAGACATAGAATCACCCTTTGTATGAAGTACAATATTTTCATTTTTTAGAGCACTCTTAGTGAATTGCATAAATACGCGATTATCTGAAACAGGAACACCAGGTCCAAAAGTTTGAGCCAATCTAGCTATAACAGCTGGAACGCCAAATTCTACGGCATACGATTTACAATAACACTCACATAATCTTTTACTTTCAGAATAAGAGCTACGCACATTTAAGTGATCTAAATATCCTAATCGCTCTTCAGTCATCACCTGTCCCGATTCATAAGGAACACCATACTGTTCCATGCTCGATAGGTATACAAGTTTCTTTACCGTTTTATGACGGCCTAGTTCAAGCATAGCTTCCGTACCATGAATCGAAGTACGAATCGTTTCTACAGGATGCTCCATAAAGAACTTAGATTGTGTTGGTGCTGCACCATGTAAAATATAGTCACAAGGCACATCAATAGATTCTAAAGAACCATCGATAAGTGTAATAGAATCATTATCTAAATAATCACCTAGAATAGCCTGTGCTTTGTCATGACTACGAACATGGCCTATTACCTTTATATCCAGATTATATGTCTCATTGGCAAGTATAAGCAGTTTTATAAACATAGAGCCAATGAGTCCCGTCGCGCCTGTCACGAGAATACGCTGATGGCGGAGGAAATCAAAGTGCTCTTTATCTTGTAGTAAAGCTGCTAACTCGCGTTTAATAACGGAATTACTCATCTTGTAATCCTCCTAATTCACGGTTCTTTATAATACCTGTGAACATATAATAATCAGATGGTGTCGTAATTTTTATATTTTCTGTCTCCCCTAATACTGGATACAATGTGTAACCATAATGCATCATCATGGACGCAGAATCGATAAAATCATGGATACCTTCTACTTTTGCTCGATCATGAACCGATAGAATATCGTCTAGTTTAAAGCTTTGAGGTGCTTTTGCCATAAGACATTCACTGCGATTTAAAATACGATTGATAGAACCATTATCCGTAACCATAACGGTTTCAATAGCAGGTGTAACAGTGATAGCAGACCCCTTTGTTTCTACAGATTCGATATTTCTCTCTATTGTTTCCTTATCTACAAGCGGTCTAACACCATCGTGAATCAATACAGTAACATCTTCATTAGGAAATAAACACTTCGCTTCTGCCAATCCATTATATTGAGAATCTAAAGCACTTTCTCCACCTGGAACAATGGATAGAACCTTTTGTAACCCAGCCTCTTTGATGAGGTTCTTGGTGTGATCAATCCACTCTGCTTTGCAGGCTAGAACAATGCCATCAATTAAGTCCGTTTGTTCAAATACATCTAAAGTTTGAATCAAAATAGGTCTACCGTTCCATTCAAGAAACTGTTTTGGCGTCTTGCTGTTATTCATACGAGCACCTACGCCACCCGCAAAGATTACTGCTATTCGTTTCATAGGCCCTCCTTAAGGTTAAGCTTCGTTTTTGGCATAATGTATGCCTCTATACTCCTTGTAAGGTGTATGCAAATCAGCAAATACAGCATCATGTTTAGCTACGCGCTGTTCTACTGGTGGTAGTTGCATATAATCGCCCCAAATGAGACGTAAATATCTTTCATACCCTTTCATAACTGGTATTTGATGACCTTCAAAATCCTTATATACAACAGATTCGAAGTCTTCTCGAGGATGACGCAGCTTCATACCCTTCAAACTACCAATTAATTCAGTACACTCCTTACTCGTATTGAAATCGTATTTAGTCATTTGCTTTTCCGCAAAACGCCAAATATGATAACGTAACGACTGACTAGAAAATACCTTGTAAATACATCCTGCTAATGCACGATACATCGGTCCTTTATTATCAGGCAATCGTTGAGCATTAAAAAGTGCAAAGGTCATGGCCCACATCAATTGCAGTGTACGACTAATTTTTCCTGGTGCACATCCATCAATAGGCATGATTTCAAGAGCTAAACCGTGACAAATATCTTCGTGCATACTATGACGATTAATAAATGTCGTGTTGTTATCTCGAATAGAAGCACCTGCATCATGATAAATATGATTTCGATCAGTTCGACAATATGTATACCGTTCTGTATCTGCATACTTAGGCCATAATTCAGCTAATTTTTCGTAATCTGGACGGGGCATAAATAAATCTAAATCGTCATCCCAAGGGATAAAGCCATTATGACGTATCGCCCCAATGAGGCCACCGCCACAGAGATAAAAGCGCAAATTATGTTTGTCACAAAACTCTTTAAAGTACAGCAACATAGTAAGCTCTTTTTCTTGTATTTCCTTTGTCATAGATGTACTCATAGGGACCTCTTTCAACGTAATACAGCTAATACTGTATCAACCATCGTTTTAATATCTTGTAGAAAAGAAAATTCTTTAATACTCTTTAAATTCCAAGCCATCTTGCCTGGTAATACCTCATTAATATAGACTTCATCTACATTTTGAGCATTTTGTAAAAGTTGATCTTCATCTTTATAAGCAATGCTTGCCACACTAGTTACACCAGCTGGCAATAATAGGGTTGCCTTCATTTCATCGGTATAAGCCTCCACATAGCGAGGCACTTCTGGTCTTGTGCCGACAAAGCTCATATCTCCTAAAAGGATATTAATCAGCTGAGGCAATTCATCAAGACGACAACTACGAAGCATATTTCCAACCTTAGTAACACGCATATCATTTTGTGATGTCACTTGAGCACCTAATGATTCTGCATTTTTTACCATTGTGCGAAATTTATAGATGCCAAAGGTACGGCCATACTGTGTAACCCGTGTTTGACGAAAGAAAACCTCTCCTTCGCTATCCCGTTTAATCATAATAGCTAACACAAGAAATACAGGGCTCAATATAATGAGCATCCCTGCGGCCATAAGGCGGTCAAAAATACTTTTACATAAAAGGCTCCCACGCTTTTGATTTAACAATTCAAAATAAGGACGCACAGCTTCACACTGCAGCTCTTTTGGGAGATCGTGAAAGTTTTTTACTAGCATTCCGTAATAATCCTTTTAAATGTTTCAATGATATATTGCACTTCTTCATTCGTTAGCAATGTATGAAGAGGCAATGTGATTTCATTTTTAAATTGATTATAAGCATTTGGATAATCATCAATGGTAAATCCTAAGTTCTTATAAGCCGTATGCATAGGAATCGGCTTATAGTGAACATTGGTTGCAATACCAGCTTCAGCCATAGCCTCAATTACCTTATTACGGTATTCAGCATCTTGACCATCTAATCGTACTAAATATAAGTGGCCACTACTTTGATGCTCATCAGTATAATGATGTAACAATGTAACAGGTAAATCTTTAAAACCTGCATCATAAGCTGCGATGATTTCTTTACGACGTGCTAACAATTTTGGGTACCGCTCAAATTGAGCTAATCCAATAGCCGCCATAATATCGGTCATATTACATTTATAATAGGTACCTTTAATATCATATTCCCAAGCGCCTGCTTTTGTTTTAGCAAGAGCATCCTTATCTTGACCATGCAAAGATAATAATTGAAATTGCTTGTAAATAACTTCATCATCAATACCATCAATATGTCGCCATGTAGCACAGCCACCTTCTGCAGTTGTAAAGTTCTTTACTGCATGGAAGGAAAAACTGCTAAAATCAGCCACATTACCAGTTGGTATCCCTTTATAGGATGCACCAAAGGAGTGTGCACAGTCCGCTACAATAGGAATATGACCTAAAGCTTTTTGAATATCATTATCTGGAGTAAATACAGATTTCTTTTCATCTACAATGGCGCGTAGGCGATCATAATCACAAGGTACCCCTGCAATATCTACTGGAATTATAGCTTTTGTTTTTGGTGTAATAGCACGAGCGACAGCATCATAATCCATCTCAAATGAATCTTTTTGGGTATCTACAAGAACTAGTGTAGCCCCTACATGAACAACAGGACTTGCACTAGCTGTATAAGAATAGGCACTTGTAATTACTTCATCGCCAGGGCCAATACCTAATACTCGAAGGGACATCTCAAGCGCCGCGGTAGCAGAGTTTAAACAAACGGCTTTAGGTGTACCTAACTGTGCCGCAATCTTTTTTTCTAATTCTTTAGTGCGCGGACCAGTTGTAATCCAACCACTTTTTAAGGCTTCAACAACTTCATTAATTTCTAACTCTGTAATATCGGGAGGGGAAAAATTAATTTTCATATACATCACCTCATGACTTTCTGTACCTTATGGATACGCTTGATTTATCAAATCAAATTTATATGAATTAATTGCTACTATGCATCAATTACGATGGATCCTAATAAAGGAATACCAACTTGAGTAAGACGCTTTTTAGCTTCTATTAAATCTTTAGGACTAGCTACTTCATTTTTAACAACAAGCATAACACCGTCGGATTTTTCCGCTAATACAATAGCATCCGTAACATCTAATACAGGTGGCGTATCAATGATAACCACATCATATTCATCGCGAATATAATCCCAAATTGTTGATAACTTACTAGAATCAACTACATCAGAAGGATGACCAACTATTTCGCCAGCAGTAAGCACATCCAAATGAGGCACAATATTACGATGAATCGTCAAATCTTCATCCATAATAACTGCATTGGTGAGACCTTTATTTTGTACATTAAATGCTATGTGCTGTACTGGGTTACGTAAATTACCATCTACCAAAAGAACTTTATTATTATTCTTCGATAGGGCTATTGCTGTATTAGCTGCCACCTCTGAAGTACCTTCTCCACTAGTAGCAGCAGTAATACAGATTATCTTACAATTATGTTGATTGCATACGTATTGCAAATTGCTTCGCAATGTACGATATGCTTCCACAAGCTGTGTATCACCACGTTCATTAGAAATTAGTCTAATCATATTAACCTCTCACTTTGCGCCATAATGCTACGATACGATTACTAGGTTCTTCATATTCCTTTTCTTCATAATTTGGAATGACACCTAAGTTTTCAATCCCAAGAATTTCATTGATTTCTTGTACAGACTGAACTTTGCGATTATAGAAGAACTGACCCAATGTATAAAGGCATCCAAGGATTAGCCCCAAAATTGCAGAGCCTAATAAAATAAGAACTTTACGAGGAGCAATAGCTTTTTCTGGTAATGTAGGAGCATCTACGATTTGAACCTCATTTGGCACCATCACTTCCGCAACCTTAGCCTCTTCTAAGCGTTTGGATAGCATTTCGTAAATATCTTGTGCTACATCTACATCACGTTTGGCTTGAATATAACCACGTTCTTTTTCAGGTAGGTTTTTCATAGCCTCTTCGTTCTCTTTATCAAGATTAGCTAAGGTAGATTCTTTACCTTGTGCAACAGCTAAAGCAGCTTCATTTCTAAACTTATCGGCCAGTAAACCTTGTTGAGCAGAGTTGCTAGATGGTGCTTGTTGACTTGCAATAGCGTTAATTTCAGCATTTAAACCACTCTTAGCTTCTTCTATTTGTTGATTGATTTCTTTCATCGCTGGATGCTCATCAGTATATTTACCAACATAAGACGCTTTACGCGCTTCTAAATCAGCTAGTTGACCTTTGTAAGCTTGTACTGTAGCACTATCAGCAATACTTTTACCAGCAGAACCCAATTGTTCATTAATACTGCCTAACGCTGCTTGCGCTGTTTCTAAATCGAGTTGATTTTGAGCCTTCTCACGATCGATAAGGGTAATCTTATCCGTTAATCCCTTCATCTGATCTGCCGTGGAATATACCTTATTATCCACTTGGAATTGTTGCAATTTCTTTTCTGCTTGCTCCAATTCTTCTTTTGCAGTTACTACGCGTTTTTGCAAGAACTCCCGTGTCGTCCGTTGCTCAACATGTGAAATGTCTGCTAAGCGATTCAAGAATGTATCAATTAATAATTGATTTGCCTCTTGTGCTTGCTCTGGACTTTTACCTGTGACACTCACTTGTAATAATTCAGTTTCTTTATATGGTTTTGTTTCGATACGCGTTTTAACAAACTCTTCGTATGTAGGTGCTTTACCTGTTCCCTCTGGATCCTCAATCGCTGAAATAACAGGTTCTACAACATTACGACTCTTTAAGATTTCTGCATCTGTATTCATCAATTGGCGTGCCATAGAATCAGAATAACCATTAGCACTTGATAATACAGAATTACTTAAACCTTGAGATTGTTTAATGCGCAACATAGATGTAGATTGATAGGTAGATGGTGCTAACAGGCTATATGCACCACCTAATACAATACAAGCAACCGTTACATTGATAATTTTACGGCGCCGTTTAACGAGGACTCTACCGACCTCTTTTAAATCAATAATTTGTTCCACCCATATACCCCTTTCTGTGAAAGTATACAAACAACAGGGTCTCTCCCTTTTAGGAATATGTACTGTATATCTCCCTCTCACGTAGATTACAGTTTTAAATAAATGATTGTAACTAAATTGTTATACATTATGATTTGGATGATATGTAGGAACAATATCTTGTAATACATTGATTACATCCAAATCAGATTTGCATGTTTCAAAGCGATCGATTTCACGGCTTAACCAATCTTGATCTACATCTTCTAAGGCAGCTTCAAAGATTTTCTTATGTGTAGTTGTATTAGTACCTTCTTCAGCAGTTAATAATTCTTCATATAGCTTTTCACCTGGACGCAAGCCAGTAAATTCAATACGAATATCTTTATCAGGCTCAAATCCAGAAAGGCGAATCATATTTTTCGCTAAATCAACAATTTTTACTGGTTCACCCATATCTAATAAGAACACTTCACCACCATTCCCCATTGCACCAGCTTGTAATACAAGTTGGCTTGCTTCTGGAATAGTCATAAAGTAACGAGTCATTTCAGGATCTGTAACTGTTACAGGTCCTCCAGCTTCAATTTGTTTGCGGAATAATGGAATAACAGAACCGCGACTACCAAGAACATTACCAAAGCGAACGGTAATAAACTTTGTATCGTACTTGTGATTCATACCAAGTACAACCTTTTCTGCCACCCGTTTCGTAGCACCCATAACACTTGTTGGATTTACCGCTTTATCTGTGGAAATCATAACGAAGCGCTCAACACCATGTGCGCCCGCTACATCTGCCACATTACGAGTGCCATAAATATTATTTAACACCGCTGCAATCGGTTGGATTTCCATAAGCGGTACATGTTTATGAGCTGCTGCGTGGAACACTACATCGGGTTCATAATCGGTAAAGATTTGGTCTAACTGATTTTTATCTCGAATATCAGCAATAATGGGAACCAATGTACCTTCAGGCACAATGGAACGCAACTCTTGATGAATAAGATAAATACTATTTTCACCATGACCTAATAACAAAAGTTTTTTAGGTCTTACTCGTAATACTTGACGACAAATTTCAGAGCCAATAGAACCACCTGCGCCCGTAACAAGAACGACTTTATCTTTTAAATATGGTTCTACTTTTGATGTGTCTAGATGAATCTCATCACGTTCCAATAAATCTTCAATAGAAATAGGATGCAAATGAGATACTAAAACCTCATCATCTAATAATTGGTACATCCCAGGTAATGTGTTGATCTTACATTTTAGAGGTGAGCAGATTTCCATAATTTCTCGAATAACATCACGCTTTACCGATGGCATAGCAATGATAATTTCTTCAACCTTATATCTTGCTACAAGCATTGGAATATCTTCACGATTCCCTAAGATTCTAAAACCATTCATCAACCGGTTATGTTTATACATATCATCATCAACAAAGCCAATAATACGTCTTGAACGCTTATGATACCGTTCAATTTCACGAGCTATAATTGCACCAGCATCACCAGCACCTATAATGAGTGTATTCACTTGGCCACTTTCACCATCATCCCCATTACTATAGTGAAGTGCCACATAATGAAGTAACATGCGCCCCATACCAACTGTCCCCGTAGTGAGGAACCATGTAATAAAATAAATGGAACGTGGTAAAGATTTACCAAAAACAAACATAGAAGAATAGAAAATTCCTGTACCGATAGTGGTAGCTACAAAAACAGCTAAAACCTCTCTCATCCCTGCATAGCGCCATATACGCGTATATAGATGCATAACCAAGAACATCAACATATACGAAATCAGCAATAGTGGCAATGCGTCTACCATTTGATCAATATATCGAGGTTCTATATAGCCATCAAATCTTATAAATAAACTAATGAAAGCAACAATAACAATCGTCGCAATATCGGCAATAAACAGTATGGCTGGTAATAAATATGAACGCAAAAGAACGCCCCCTTATATGTGAGATAAACCCTATCCTTAATTTTTGCCGATTCGAGATACCATGTATGCGCCGGTCAAGATTGGAGCAATATCACGAGCAAAGTTGATGCGGCTATTTTTAGTCAAGTAAAGAACATCCCCTTCACGCATAATATAGTTTTCGGACATATCTCCAGTTTGTAACATACGATTTAAATTTATAGGAATTGATTTTTCAGGATTATCTTGATGAATCAAGTAAATTTTCTTTTTAGCTGTATCCCAGTTAAAGCTACCAGCAGCACCAATAGCATCGATAACGGTACTAGACTTAGTCAATGTATAGGCACCAGGTTTATTAATCTCACCGAATACATACACACGAACACCACCAAGTTTCGTAACATTTACAGTAATATCTGGATTAATAATGTAACGAGATAGACCTTGCTGTAATTGAGCCGTAAACTCATCGACGGTTAATCCATCTGCTTTTACTGGTCCCACCATAGGGAATGATACATATCCATCAGGACGGACAGTGTACATAATGTCGTTCCCATTACGTGTACCAAGATCCGCTTGTTGTACAACTTGAATGGTTAGTTCATCCCCTTGACGTAGACGATACTCTTTATCTGAGCTCACAACAGATGCACTCGTTTCTAGTGGTACATGACCTTCTGTTTGTAATGCTTTAGCATTGTAGGACTGTTCTGTTGTTACATTAACAGGTGCAGCCATAGATGTTGTTGTGGCACATAAGAATGCTGCCATCATCATATACTGTTTTTTATTCATACTTTACCTCTTTGATTTACATACAACCCACTCAATACATCACTTATTTTCTAAGATTATTAATCCTAAAAAATCGGTTAAGTCATTTTATCATTATTTTAAATTTTCTTCCATAAACGCAGACCATTCTGAGCTAACTTCATCAAAACTTTAAGAAGGAATCCCGTAAATATAAGGATTTCACCATCTATTCATGGGTATTTTTTTACTCACTTCACTCACATTTCACCCGATTTTTTCATTTATTTTCGATAAATAAATTAAATATATATAAACTCAATTCACCATCGCTTCACAAAATCATCAAAATCTCATCAAATTTATTGATGAAACAAAAAAATAAGGTGTATATACTAGCTTTCTAGTATATACACCTTATTTAAAATTTTAGATAAGTACTACTGACTTAAGGTATTAATTATTCAACACGACCGCCTAAATATGCTTCCATAACGCGAGGATCATGACGTACTTCATCAGCTGGACCAGATAATACCATTTTACCTGTTTCCAATACATACGCGTAATCAGCAATTTTCAATGCTTGTCGTACATTTTGTTCTACCAAAAGAACAGTAGTTCCTTCAGCACTAATTTCTTTGATAGTTTCAAAGATTTCATTTACTACTAATGGTGCAAGACCCATTGATGGTTCATCCAATAGTAAGAGCTTTGGACGTGCCATAAGTGCACGACCAATAGCTAACATTTGCTGTTGACCACCAGATAGAGTACCACCTAATTGGTAACTACGTTCGTCAAGGATTGGGAAGCGTTTAAATACTTTTTTAATATCTGCTTCAATCTCATTATCGTTACGGATATAAGCACCCATTTCTAGGTTTTCATAAACGCTCATATCTTGAAGAATTTGACGACCTTCAGGAACTAAGGAAATACCACCATGTACAATTTGATGTGTTTTATGGCCAGTAATATCTTGGCCTTCAAATAATACTTTACCAGATGTTGGTTTTACAAGCCCCATGATGGTTTTCATAGTTGTAGATTTACCGGCACCATTGGCACCAATCAAGGATACAATAGAGCCTTGAGGCACTTCTAAACTAATATCTTTTAAGGCTGTAATATGTCCATAACCAGCCACGATGTTTTCTAGCTTTAACATATTACGCCTCCTCTTTACCTAAGTAAGCTTCAATTACAGCCTCATTGTTTTGAATTTCTTGAGGTGTACCTTCAGCAATCTTTTTACCAAAGTTGAATACTACCAAACGGTCACAAATATTCATCATCAATTCCATAGCATGTTCAATTACGACAACAGTAATACCAAGATCGCGAATCTTACCAATTAATTGGCGCAATGCTTCTGTTTCACTATCGTTCATACCTGCTGCTGGCTCATCGAGCAAAATTAATTGAGGATGCGTTGCCAAAGCACGTGCAATTTCAAGGCGACGTTGTTTACCATATGGCAAAGATGTAGCTACCTCTTCAGCATCTTCTTCAAGACCTACTAGCTTTAAGAACTCATAAGCAATGCCACGACAACGTTCTTCTTCAATGCGTTGGCGTTTAGTTCTTAAGAAACTAGCAATGAAACCAGAACCTGTTCGGCAATGCATACCTGTTAAAACGGTTTCCAAAGCTGTCATATTGCCAAAGAGACGAATATTTTGGAATGTACGAGCTATACCCATTTCAACTGTTCTATGTGGTTTAATGCCTACAACAGACATACCATCAAATACGATTTCACCAGAACTTACAGGGAATACACCTGTAATCAAGTTAAAGAGTGTAGTCTTACCAGCACCGTTTGGACCAATAACACCAAATACTTCGCCTTGTTTTACGCCAAAGGATATACCGGTGAGAGCTGCAACGCCACCAAAGCTTTTACTTACGTCATTTAATTCTAATAGCATTCAGTTCCCTCCTATCCTTGTTTTTCTTCTTGTTGTTTACGTTTATACGCTTCAAAACGTTCTGTTAATACTTGTGATTCAGGAATATATGGAGCTTTTTTAAAGCCTAATTTACGACTAATTTTATCTACCATAGATTCTGTTAAAATACCATCTGGGCGAACTGCCATCAAGATAACAAGCAATGCACCGTAGATGATGTCCCGATAATCGGATAAGAAGCGCAATACTTCTGGCAATAATGTAAGAATAAAGGAGCCTAATACGGAACCCCATACAACATTAGAACCACCAAATACAGGGAATAATAAGATTTGTACTACCTTATGGTAGCTAAAGTCTGTAGGATTGATAAAGTTTGTAATATGAGCATACAAACCACCGCCAATACCGGCGATGAAAGCACCAATAATAAAGGCCATCATCTTGTAGTATACAACGTTAATCCCCATTAATTCTGCTGCATGATCATCAGCCTTAATCGCTGCAAAGGCACGACCAACACGGCTATTATTAATGCGTACACAGAAGGCAATAATCAATACTAAAATGGCTAGCAAAATAATAATAGCCATTAAGTTACCCCATGCAACAGCATCAATGCCCATTAAACCATCGATATCAAGTTCATAGGCTAAGTTTGTTAATTCTTGAGGAATGGATGGAATACCAGAAAGGCCTAATGCACCATTAGTAATATCCAAATTCAAGAAAATAACACGCACCACCTCGCCAAAACCAAGAGTAGCAATGGCAAGATATAAACCGCGAAGACGTGTTGTTGGTAAACCGATAATAACGGCTACAAGACTGGCAACTAGACCACCAATGATAATGCCTACAACGATAGGCAAATCAGCTTTCAAAGAAAGGATAGCGCCTACGTATGCACCAACGCTCATAAAGCCAGCAGCCCCTAAAGAAAGCTGACCACTTGCAAGTGTAAAGTAAATAGAGATACCCATGATGGCATTGATGATGAAGAACATCACGATCTGTAGATAATACGGGTTCAATAAATCCATTATGGTCTCCCCCCTTTATCTTTAGAACCAAACAAGCCTTGTGGGCGCCAGAATAATAATAGGATGATGAGGCCAAAGGCCACAGCATCACGGAATGTAGATGCGCCATAGGCAACAGAGAAGATTTCTGCTACGCCTAAAATGAAGCCGCCAACCATAGCGCCTGTAATATTACCAAGGCCACCTAAGATAAGCACTGCAAGGCCTTTAAAGCCGATGATAACGCCCATTGTAGGCTCAATAGCATTAAAGGACAAACCTACTAATACGCCTGCAGCAGCACCTAAGGCAGATGCAATCATAACAGTAACAGATATAATCATGGTTGGATTAATACCCAACAGAGCTGCCGTTTCAGTGCTCATGGATACAGCGCGGATAGCCTTACCAATTTTAGTTTTCTTAATAACTACATTAAGAATTAACATTAACACAACAGAAACGCCTAAGCCAATAATTTGTACCATGGAAATTTTGAAAGCTCCAAAGTCGATTAGGCCACCAATATAATCTGGTGGGAAAGATCTTGTTTGAGGGCCCCAAAGCAATAATGCCAAACTTTCAAGGAAAATAGAAACACCAATGGTACTGATAAGTGGTGCCAAGTGAGACACCTTTTTCTTACGTAGTGGACGAAGCGCCACAAATTCTAGAAGATAACCGAGGATAGCACCGACAGCCATAGCTACGATAAGGGCTACAAAAATGTTAACGTCAAAAACAGTTACCATAAAAAGACCAACGAAGGCACCTATCATAAAGATGCCTCCGTGTGCCATGTTGATGATATTTAAAACGCCAAACACAAGTGTTAAGCCAATAGCGAGTACAGCATATAAGCTACCGAGGGTTAACCCGTTAACTAATTGTTGTAAAAACACTATATTACCTCAACTTTTATTTTTTTAATGCGTCAAATTGACCGTTTTTAATTTGTAAAACTTGAACTTCCATGGAAGGGTCACGTTTTTCGTTGAACTTGAATTGACCAGTTACACCAACGAAGTCAGCAATATTTTTCAAAGCTTCACGGAATTTTTCACGATCTGTAGTAGAACCTGCTTTTTTCAAAGCTGCTTCATAGAGGTATACTGCATCATAAGCTTGAGCTGCGAATTGGTCTGGTTCTTTACCATATTTATCTTTGTAAGCTTTACGGAAGTCTTTTACCTTTTGATCGTCTTTGTTAGGGAACCAAGGTGTACCTACGATAACACCATCAGCTGCAGCACCTGCAATTTTAATGAATTCAGGGCTGTTAAAGCCATTGGAACCAATTACAGGTTGATTCATACCCATTTCACGCATTTTTTTCATGATTAATGCGCCTTCTTGGTAAAGAGAAGCAACTACGATAACATCAGGTTTTGCTTGTTGAATCTTAGTTAATTGTGCAGAGAAATCAGTATCTTTATCTGCAAATGTTTCAGTATCAACGATTTGTACGCCTTCAGATTCCAATGCTTTACGAGCTGTATTATTTACAGATACCATTTGGTCATTGTTGTTGGAGTACATAATAGCTGCAGTTTTGAAGCCTAAAGTTTTATGTGCTTCTTTAATTGCAGTATCTACTGCCAAGGATTCAGGTACAGCATTACGGAAAATGTAATCGCCGATATCTGTAATACCTTCAGCTGTTGTAGATGTACCAAGAGCTACGATTTTGCTTTTGTTTGCTACAGGACCAGCTGCCATCATTTCACCAGATAACATTGGGCCGATAACAGCTACAACTTTATCCTTAGAAATTACTTTATTCATTGCATTAATTGCTTCGTTTTTATCACCTTTAGTATCTTCTACTAATAAGTTGATTTTTACAGCATTTGCATCAGCGTTAATTTCGCTTACTGCCAATTCTGCACCAGCTTTAATGGACTCACCATATGCTGCTGCACCACCAGTTGTTGTTGTTAACAATGCAATTTTAGCCTCATTGCTATTTGCATTACCTGCATCTTTATTACTGCCACAACCAGCAGCAACTGCCATTACACCAGCAAGGCCAAAAATGGCTGCTTTTTTTAACATGGATTTATTCATGCTACACCCTTCCTTTGAAACATAAAACTTTAAATCTATATCTATATTATTAGAGTTTTCAATTTTTTGTCAATTAAAATAACTCTATAATAATATATACTATTATAAGTTATTCAGATAATCGTTCCCATTTCTCATACAATGCATCTAACTCACTTTGTGTAGATTCAATTTGTATGGAAATTTTGGACATTTCATCTAAATCTTGCTGTACTACAGGATTAGCCAATTGCACTTCATACATCTTCATCGTTGCTTCTAAACGAGCAATTTCAGATTCTACCTCAGCTAATTGTTTTTCCACCATATATGCATTCGGTTTCTTCTGAGGTTCCTCTGTCGGTTCTGATGTTGAAAGTACTGGTTCAATAACTGAAACAACTTTATTTTCAACTTTATCACTCTCTGAGTTCTGTTCATTAGCTAATGCTAATAAATCTTCTTGTTCTTTCAGCTTTTCTTTATAGTACGAGTAATTACCAAGATATTCAGTAATTTTTCCATCATCTAAAACAATGGATTTTGTAGAAACTTGATCTAAGAAATATCTGTCATGGGAAATAATAAAACATGTACCTTCAAATTGTTGCAAGGCTTGTTCCACAATTTCGCGCGTTGGAATATCTAAATGGTTCGTCGGTTCGTCTAAGATAAGAAAATTATCACCTTGAAGGAATAATTTTAATAATGCTAAACGAGCTCTCTCACCACCAGATAAGTCACCTACAAGCTTAAATACATCATCCCCTTTAAATAGGAATGAACCCAATACATTACGGGCCTTCTCTTCAGTGTAGTTAAAGTGATTCATAACCTCTTCTACTACCTGCCAAGAATCATGTAGTTCTTCATGCTCTTGCGAGAAATATCCCACTTGTACGCGATTACCGATATCTACGTGACCATTCTCAGGAAATAATTCACCTACAATAGTTTTTACGAGTGTCGATTTACCTGCCCCATTAGGACCAATAAGAGCTACTGATTCACCTCGTCGAACTACGAGTGATATATCATCAATGATAGGACTTTCACCATACCCTACTGATAAATGATCTAGGACAAGAACCTTATCTGCACTCATCGCTGCAGGAGGGAAAGAAAATTGTAAATGATGTGAAGTTACCGGTGCATCAAGTCGTTCTAAACGGTTAAGTTGAGACTGCCGGCCACGAGCCATTTTAGATTTTATACCTGCACGGTATTTATCTATATAGGCCTCTGTCTTCTTGATGTACTCCTGTTGTTTCTCATAGGCGACCATATCTGCTTTCAAACGTTCATCCCGTTGTTGAATATAGCGGCTGTAATTACCACGATAGGTTGTCGCCTTATGGTTATCTAGTTCTACAACACCAGTGACAATACGATCTAAAAAATAGCGGTCATGGCTGACGATGAGAATACCGCCAGGATAGGCAGATAAATATCCCTCTAGCCACTCTAACATGTCCATATCTAAATGGTTAGTTGGTTCATCTAAGAACAAAAAGTCTGGACGACGTACCAAGGCTTTAGCTAAATTAATGCGAGTCTTTTGACCACCAGAAAAAGCACTGGCTGGCTTATCTAAATCCTCATCGGTAAAACCAAGTCCATAAATGATACGCTTAGTCTTTTGCTCATAATCATAGCCGCCTAGCCATTCTAAACGATTTTGCAAATAATCCAATCGCTGTAAATCCGATTCACTAGCTTCTTCAGACTCCAAACGTGTGGTAAGTTCTTTTAGTTGCTCCTCTAATACATGAACATCGGCCCAAGCTTTTTCAATTTCTGTAGCTAAACTATCATCTCCTAGATTTACATCTTGTTGTAAGTAACCAATACTGGCTACAGGAGACTTAACTACATTGCCTTCATCTAATTCTTCATAGCCTAATATGCATTTTAACAAGGTGGATTTCCCAGCCCCATTAGGTCCTACCAAGGCTAGTCGATCACCTTCTTTTATCTCAAAAGACACATTGGAAAATACTTGGCGCACCCCAAATGATTTTCCAAGGCCTATCATTCGAATGCGTTCCATTCATAACCTCCTAATCATTACCCTTTATTATACCACAATTGCCCGAACTAATATTAGCATCTCTATAGAATCTTTTGTTTTTCTACTATGTCGGAATAATTTACCTAGTAAAGGAATATCTCCTAAAATAGGTACTTTTTGAATTTGATGTTGATCGCGATTATCCATAAGTCCACCTATAACGAGTACCTCTCCAGGTTGTAACCGCACCCGTGTATGTGCTTGTCGCGTACTAATTTTATAAGCTTTCATTTCGGATACCATGATAGGTGTACTTACTTCAGCGTGAATTTTTGCATCTACACCGCCATCCCCAGTAATAATAGGCGTGTAGTTTAACTTAATCCCCACCTCTTCATAACGTGTAGAACGCTTACGTTCGCCATTCACTTCGGACTCTTCTATAACAGGGATACGTTCACCGATCAAGATATGTGCTGTTTCACCATTTAAGGCCATAATAGATGGCTTAGCAATTAGCGCGGCTTTACCAGAACTTTCCATAAGACTCAACTCGGGTTTCACAAAAAATTTATATGCTTCACCACCGGGTGTTTTACCAAAGGTAACGGCCCCGTAAGAATTAGTTTTATCTTCACCATGTCCTGTCAAGCTAAGCCACGACCACCGAATGCCTTGCTCCTTTGCATAGGATTGTTCCATAGCAATGACTGTCGCTTCTAATTGTACTTGCTTAGGCTCCTTATCTATAGCTTTAACCAGTGTTTCTACACGCCGTTTCTCTCCACTGGTCAAATGCATGACCACTTCGTTTTGTTCTGAAAGTACCGCCATTTTATCATGTTTCACAACAGTGCCCATTATATTTTTTAAAGACTCTGCTGGCAAATGCTCCGGTGATATAACATATAATTCTCTATTTTCAAGTGCTTTGTCATCTGGCTCAATAAGAATTGTATTATATTGTTTTGAAACGGAAAAATGATATAGCCTTCCTAATTCTTTTATAAGATCCTCTGGTGTTTCACCTTGCACAGTAGCCGTAATGTTACCTGTTAAAGATTCTACACCCATAACAGATATACGATAACTCCGACAAATCCCTAATACTGTTTCCTTTAGAGAAGCATTACGAACGGATATCGTAATTGATTCTTTTGATTTTCTCAGCTCGCCTTTTTCATTAATTACGTTATCCTTTTCTATGTCATTATTATTATTTGATTTACCATTACTAATTTCTCTATCTAGTGAGTCCCTATCGCTTTCTAGATTGGTAGTTACTGCTTGCCCTGTATTACTCGCTAATACTATAGAAGATTCCCCTAATGATGCATATAGAAACATAACCACTATTATAATTATTTTTAGTAGTATGCTAGCTTTGAATAGTTTTTCTCTTACTATGGTCACTCTACTACGTAAGCAATCCTTACCTAATTGATTTTTAACCACCGTGATGAACCTCCTTCAACGATTTCTACACCACTTGCACTTATATTAGAGACAGTAACGCCATGCCAAACCGTCCCAACAGTAACCATTTGTTCCTCTGTACCTTTTCGTAAAATAGCAATAATCTCATTTCCCTCAACAATACCAACAAGTTCAACAGGCTGTTCCATACTCGAAGAATTTAACCTACTATGAGACTTTGAATTAATTTGATTATTAGTAAAATCATCACTACTATCACTAATGGTGTTATCCCCTATGTGTTTATTCTTATTCTGTGTTCTCCTGGTTTTATACCTATATGTATCCCTGCCTGAGTACTTACTATTATTAAACCCTTGCATATCATTAATGCTATCAGCCACTTCATCTACATCCTTAGTATCTTCATGTCTACCATGTAGATCATAATCTGGTAAATCTTTAAAAACCTCTCTCCAAGGATGCCCGCGTTCCACGCTGCTCACATCATATAACAAACGGCCTTCACTTTTAGTTTTTAGATTGTCATCTTTTCTCGTTTCTTTAGCATCACTGTTATGATGTTTCTGTCTATTATGTGATACCCCTTCTAATGATTCTTTTGAACTTAATCGGGTCTGATTATTTTCCTCACTATTAACATACTCAGGTTGTACATGAACACGTTCTTCTTCGTGAGGATATAAAACACCAACGATTAATACACCAACTATAATTACAAGAAAAATAGAAATAATAATTTTATAGTGACGAATAATAAAATACTGTTTATCAATCCATAATTTAATGCGTTGTATATAATCTTGTAAGTTCATATTCCACCTCCTGCTGACATATTCTAGGAGGTCCTTTTAAATTCCTACAAAAAAATGACTCTACCAGTCACCTAGGTGACTAATAGAGTCATTCATTATATTGACAAATCAAAAGGATTTGTTCTTGTTTTATTTGCTTTTAAAACCATCAGGATGAGATGTATGCCATTTCCAAGCATCTTTGATAACATCAGCTACATTACTGAATTTAGGATCCCAACCAAGTAATTCTTTAATTTTTTCAGAGGACGCAATCAATGTGCCTGGGTCACCAGCACGACGGTCACCATATTGAACAGGAATATCGATACCAGTAACTTCTTTAGCAGTTTCAATAATTTCCTTAACGGAGAAGCCATTGCCACTGCCAAGATTAAACACTTGAGATTCACCACCATTACGCAAATAATCCATTGCTAACACATGAGCTGTAGCTAAATCATTAACATGAATATAATCGCGTACACATGTACCATCAGCTGTATTATAATCAGTCCCAAAAACAGTTATGTGCTCTCTTTTACCACGAGCTGCATCTAGCACAAGCGGAATCAAATGAGTTTCTGGATGATGATCTTCCCCAATTGTACCAGACGGATCTGCGCCAGCCGCATTAAAATAACGCAATGCAACATACGTAGAACCATAAATAGCACTATAATCAGATAGCATTTCTTCAATCATCAGTTTAGTACGACCATATACATTAGTTGGATGCAATGGCGCATCTTCACGAATTGGCACTATCTCTGGTTCCCCATAAACAGCAGCCGTACTGGAAAATACAAAATGTTTCACACCTGCAGTACGAGCAGACTCAATGAGGTGATAAGAACCAACTACATTATTTTCATAATAAATGGCTGGATTTACCATGGATTCCCCAACTTGAGAATGGGCTGCAAAATGCATAACACCAATGATATTATGGTCTTTCATAATATCTATCAACTTAGGATCTGCTATATCCATATTGTAGAACTGTACCCCTTCAGGAATTGATTCTACATGACCGCGCGATAAATTATCTACAATAATAGGTGTATAACCCGATTGTTGTAAGGCACGTACTGTGTGGCTCCCAATATAACCAGCCCCACCTGTTACTAAAATATTCATAGTTCCCCCTTATGAATTCTCTCCATCCTTTACATGAGCCAATTTTGGACCGATGAGACGTTTATAAACTTCAACACCTGGTTGATCGAAAGCGTCTACACCAGCAAAAATAGATTCAAAGTAAACAGCCCAACAATGCATAAACATGATTTCCCCTAAATGGAATGCATTTAATGTTGGTACAGTTATCGTCATATTAAAGCGATTGTCACTAGATAAAGCCTCTCTATTAGCATCTAATGCAATATTGAGAATATCACAAATGCCTACATTACCAAGTGCTTGCAATCGTTCATATTGACTATGTGTATTAGGCACTACGAGATTATGTTGCCACTCTTTAACCTTAATAAATTGAACGACCTTATTAAGGCGACCTTCTTGATGCTCTTGTACTTGAGCATGCATATCCATAGTTCCTACTGCCGCAACTGGTGTACGACCATAAGGTAAGCATGTATTACTCATCTTACCTAACGATTCGGACAATAGCTGTACATACCAATCAGATAAGGAATGAAGAGCTTCCCCATAAGGCATAAACACCTCAATAATACGACCATAACGTTCGGACGCAATATATTTTAGCAATGCACTTAATAAAGCAGGATTTTTGAAAATATCCTCTTCTTGGCAAGCAGCATCCATTGAAGCTGCACCAGCTAAGAACCCCTCAATATCAAAGCCCACAAGAGCCGCTGTTACAAAACCAACCTCTGTAAACACAGAGAAACGGCCACCTACACCATAAGGAATACTATAGGTTTTCCAATGATTTTCTAGTGCCATAGAACGTAGAACTGTAGGATGTTCATCATCAGACGTATCGGTAACAGCTACTACTTCATAATTTATATTCAGATCTTGTAATGCTTTTTCCAAAATCATGAAATTAGCCATTGGTTCGATAGTAGAGCCAGACTTAGAGGTGATAACGAGCATCACCTTATAGTCGGGTCCTTTTTTCTGAGCTTGATACTCTAAGGTACGAATAAGGCCTGATAAATAATCACCATCTACGTTAAATCCAGCAAAATACATCCGTGGATATCCGTTGCGTTCTTCCGTACTAAGATTATTCCAAAATGCACCACATTGAACATCAAAAATAACCTTACTACCCAAATAAGAACCACCAATACCTACAGATACAACTGTATCAATATTATGGCGAGCATAGTCCCTCAATTCATAAAGACGTTTTAGCATTGCAGGTGTATTAATACCATCTTCAGAAATATAAGGAAGTTGGTAAAACAATACCGGTTCAGGCAAGCCGTCCTTGGAAACATGGCCTTCTTCAAAGCCTGTAGAGCGTAAAATATTGGTGTGGCGCCAAACATTTTGTATAGCACGCTCAAAGTTTTTTACGTCTCGTTCTTGTATGCAACTTTCATTATATATGTTAGCGTAATCTAACTCGAACCCAGATTGTAATCGCAACATCAAATATCTCCTTCACTGACATTTTATGTACAATATTCTACTCATTATACCATAAAACAATGAATAAAATATTAGTTTATGCAATCAATTCACCCACAAACCATAACCAAACCCCACTGCATAAACAGACCATAACAATGCAATAGGAATAGCTAGTTTAAACTTAAGCTTTAAAGTCTTATGACGCCAAATAACCATGCCCAATAGCGCACCAAGGCCGCCAAAGGCAAATGCTAAAAATAATAATGTGAACTCTGAAATCCGATTATACCCCTTAATAGCACATAGCTTATCATATCCATACATGCTAAATACAATTAGATTCCATACCCCTACAGTAACCCAAAATTGTGTATCACTCATGTCCCCAAACCTTATATCCCTTACTTATGATGAGCTTTAAAATATTCTAATGTTTTTTGTAAGCCCTCATCTAATGTTGTGGAAGCTACAAATCCAAAATCACGTTCTGCCTTTGCATTACTTAAACGTGAATGTTTGATATCCCCTATGCGTTCGTCTTCATAATGAACCATAAAATCAGCACCACTAATAGATCTGAATCGCGTAATCAACTCATTAACAGATGTTCCCGTATTGGTAGACACGTTATAAATACCTGTACAGCTAGTATTGCCCATAGCCTTAATATTGGCTTCTACCACATCTTCTACATAAATGAAGTCTCTTGTTTGTTCCCCATCACCATATACGGTTAAAGGCTTACCTTCAACGATTAAACGATTGAAAATACTAATAACGCCACCTTCACCACCATCACCTTGACGTGGACCATATACATTGGCATATCTAAAGCATACTGTATTTAACCCGAAAGCTTCACGATAGATACGTAAATACCCTTCTGCAGTAAGCTTAGTCAAACCATAGAAGGATGATGGCATACCACTTAGTTCTTCTGTCAATGGTAATACTGCTAAGTCCCCATACACAGCAGCCGAAGAAGGCATTAAGAATTGTTCAACTTTCACCTTACGACAGGCATCAAGTACATTAATAAGCCCTAACAAATTAACATCACAGTCATAACTTGGATTCTCCATAGAGGATTGAACCATAGTCTGAGCAGCCTCATGAAATACAATAGAAGGCTTAAACTCTTCAAAAACAGATAATAATTTTGGATCTCGTACATCCATCTCAATAAATTGAGCAGAATCATGTACAAAAGAACGCATACCTGTAGATAAATTATCTATAACGAGCACATTGTGCCCCAATTCAATTAATCGATCAACTAGATGGGAACCAATGAAACCGGCTCCGCCTGTAACACATATATTCATAACACCCTCCTTTCTGAGAAAGTTAAATTCCCGCACCTTGTTTGGCTAGTACATCAGCCATTTCATTATATGTATCGCCCGTATGAGCAGCCACCTTGTGAAAGTGTACGCGCACACGGTCTTTTATAGAGTCATAAAACGCAGCATAATATTGAGTCAGTGCATTATTGCGTTTCCATCGTTTAGTAGCCCACATTTCAATCCCCATATAATCATAATATAGGGAACATTCTGGAATACCATGATCAACGGCATATTTCATAACATACATAGCAGCTAGTAGCTCACCAGCTACATTCCAAAATGATGTATATCGTTCATCATTAGAAGGAAATGAAAAAGTCTTCTTAGACCCATTCAAGAAGATAACGCCACCAGCACCAACTGTATTGGTACCTTTATTATAACTACCATCAATATAAGCAATAATATGGTCGGCCTTAGTAAAATCTGGTTTCACCACATTTGGAGATACCTTATTTTGAACTTTAGAACTAAATCCTATAGGTCTAGAATTCATAGATTTAGACTTAACTGCTTGTGGCGATTTAGGTTCGCTCCGTTTAGCACTCATAAAATCACTCAAGGATAATCCTGAATCATCTACAAAGGCACGTGCTTCTGCTTCTGTAGAGAAAGATTTGTAGATAGCACCGCCAAAACCCTTTACCTGTTTCTCACAGTCAGCCCAGGTAGTATAAACTCCTGGTACACGGCCTTGACGAACTGCATAAAACTTCTTTGCCATACGTACCTCTTAATGATCCATTGTAAGTACTACAAATTCAGCACTTACAACAGAGGCCAAATCCTTTGGATTTACCTTCATCTGCATGCCTCGTAGACCAGCGCTTACATATACAAACTCTTGAGGTTTCATTGTGGCATCAAAATAGGTAGGAAACGATTTTTTCATCCCCACTGGAGAACATCCGCCCCGTAAGTATCCGGTAATACCTAGTAAGTCCTTAACATGAACCAGTTCTACAGACTTATTATGACTGACACGAGCCGCTTGTTTCATATCTAGCTCTTCAGCCACTGGAATACAGAATACTACAAACCCTGTTTTATCGCCCTTACCAACTAGTGTTTTAAAGACTTGTTTTTCATCGAGTCCTAAAGCTTCTACTACATGAAGGCCTGCAGCACGCTCTTCAGACCACTCATATTCGCTAATACTATAAGGTATCTTATGAGTATCTAAAATACGTAATGCATTTGTTTTTTTATGTTTCTCTTTACCCACTATAACCTCCATATACTAGCATAACAAATAAATTTAATCATACCATAATATATTTCTATCGATAAATATATTTTTCATTACTATTTATTTACGATTTTATTAATATTTTTTAGTTCAATACGCAAGGTTCCATCATCATTAGTTTTGATTTCAATGAACTCGCGATTTTTCATATACTCTACAGGAAAAGAAATTTCAATGCCCGTATCGGTTTTAATCTTATGATGTTCGCCAACCTTCGTAGCAAACTCTCGATTAACAGGTAGAGGCCTCATCATATCCGCATCAGCTAATTCTTTCTTAGCCGCCTCTTGTTGAACAGGATTGGCTTTAAATACCTCTTCCACAATGCGAACAGGATCTACTGTATCAGATACTTCTGCATTTTTCGCAATCATAGACTTTGCAATCGTCAATTCAACGACACCATCTGACTCATGGGCTTGAGCCACCTTATCTACGATAGCTTTCACCTTTTTCACCGTATCTCTAGAAGATTGGTTAGTGCCTAATTGCAATACCTTATCTGCTAAGATATAGGATACTTCACCATCAAATTCACCTTTTGGTTCAAAAATTCGAACGCTAAAATCATGCAAATTAATCGATGCAAAGGCGCGTAACTTTTGTGAAGGCATAGGCAACACAGCCTTATGAGAAACAAGTTCTGTAGCTAAACTGCCATCATCTTCACTAAATAGTTGATGAGTAAAAGCATCATGAGCTTGGCACAGAAGAATGCAGATATAAGATGCATCCGTAACAGCTTCACAAATAATCGTATCGATAACAACGGAGTCCGTCGCTTGTTTCATATAGGTAAACAAGCTTTCACCTAAATTCTTAGATAACTCTATAAACTTGAGGTCTCCATTTTTATAATCGACTAATTGTTTACCAAATGGACTTGCATCATGCAAGGTACCTGTTCTAGCACCGGGGTCTTTGAACGACTTAACTACATGATTTGCAATATAATCATGAATAGCTTGATCGCCAACCTTTAATTCATGTTCAGAGTATACAGCTAAAGAAGACGTAAAATCGAAAATCTCTAGCGCCGCCTTATTAATCTGCATGATGCCTCCTTATAACAGTAAAAACGATTACCCTTTATTATACCACTCTTTTAGCTTTCTTTTATCAACTTTTGAGCATTCTGTAAGAGGTAACATAGGAATAGAGTAGATAGATTTTGGCCATTCTATGGAAGGTCTATGATGCCGAATTGTTTCCATAACATCGGCTACTAGAACATTATCCTCCAACACCATATACGCTACAAAATCTTCCCCTTTTACATCATCTATGATATCGATAATAGCTACTTCTGAGACACCATCTATAGATTGCAAATAAGTTTCCATGGAGGGAATAGATATTTTATAGCCCCCCTTGTTTACCACATCGCCTTGTCGCCCAGTAAACATAAGATACCCCTGTGTATCTATATAACCACAATCATTAACGGTATATGTATCGGAAATACCTTCAATATGATATTTTGTAGTTACATATATAACCCCATCATCTGCTTTAATTCGGACCGTTGGGAATGGCCTGCCCACAGTGCCTTCTCGGTCTAGCCACTCTTTACCTGTGCAATAGGTTATATAGTTAAGCTCAGAAGCACCATAATACAGAATAAACTCCATATTAGGACATAGCTGTTGCAACTGCTCCATCAAATGACGATCAAGCACTTGTGAGCCAGCAATAATATAGTTAATCGCAGATAATTTACATTTACAATGCCTTATGAGCAATCTAAGTTTTGTAGGAAGAGCATAGATATGATCTACTTCATATCTTTCAAGCAGCTCAATCCATCGAGTAGGACGCAAGGAACTGGTAGTAACAATAGTCCCCCCTGCCCATAAGACAGCAACAACCATATTACTAACACCAGTAAAACTAAAGCTGCCTTGCAAAAAGATTTTTGTATCTTCATTTATATGAAAGATATTATTTTGAATATCAAAAAACTCTCGCCACGATTCCTCTTTTCTCCACAACGGTTTAGGACGCCCCGTAGTACCTGATGTAAGTACACCAAAATCAGTTAATGGTAACACGCCTTCATCAGCTATAATATGAGCTAATTCGTCTATATACTCAGTATCCATTTCATTATGGCATACCATAGGAATGTAACATCTATACAATGCACCTAACCATTGTACAAGTTGTTCTAAAAAGGATTGACTCTGAATTAAAAGAACTTTATTTTTTAATGTTTCTTTAACTTGAGTAAGATGTACGATACCACTAGTATCATCAAGATCTATTGAAAGAATAGCATCATACAATTCACCATATGTATACTGTGTATCATCTACAATAAGAGCAACCTTATGAGGCTTTAAGTCTTTATATTGTCGTAACCGTTCAATAATTGTCATTTTACATTCGTTCCATAATCAAAGCAGTTCCTGTACCGCCTGCACCGGCAATAGCACACAAACCATAGCGACCATTACAAGATTCTAAAGCAGCCATACAATGAAGAGCTAATATAGCACCAGAACAGCCATAAGGATGTCCATACGCTAAGGCACCACCCAATTTATTATATTTTTCTAAATGCTTAGGATAGGCCTTATTGAAGAGAACATCAATGATAGCAAAGGCTTCGTTCCACTCTACTACATCAATATCATCCATCGTTAGACCAGTGCGTTTTAAAATCGCTTCTGTGCTTTCTAAAGCTCCTTCTGGACTAAACTGAGGATTTCCCGCCCAAGGCATAATACTATGAATTCTAAAGGGCCCTTTTTCATTAGATACGTATACAAAAGCCGCGCCATCATGAGTTAAACAAGCATTGCCTGCATTTGTAATGGAATTAGGTCCTAATAAAGGCTTCATACGTGATAATAGTTTCTCATTCATCTTAGGGCGAATACATTCATCTACACATGCTTTTCCATCGATGGTAATAGGCATAATATAAGATTGCAAATATGGATTATCTAAGGCCTCAATGGCCCGTTGGTGACTGCCAATAATGTATGGATATAAATCTTCCTTGAGTACATTATGCTTTTGAATCGTCCTCTCTGCCCCTTCTAACATAGCTAGAGGAGAACAATCGTTAGGGCTAAACTGAGCAACCTTATATAGGCCTTCACGATTATCACCAGCTGCATACATCCTATCGGGCTGTAATGAAGAACTTTCAATACCACCAGCAATAGCCGAATCCATAACACCTGATGCAATATGTGTATAGGCCATCTCAATACTCATCAAGGCTGATGCACATTGCATATCTACGGTAATCCCAGGAACAGAATTCGGTAAATTAGTCATGAGCCCCATAAGGCGACCAATATTCCCACCTGTACCAACTGCATTACCACAAAAGATCCCATCCACTTGTGAAATATCATAACGATTGATTAATTCATTAATGAGTTGAGCTCCTAACATTTCAGGTCTCATATTTCTATATTGTCCATGTAATACGCCTATAGGGATTCTAAGCCCACCATGAATATATACTGACATATTAGCTCCTATAAGAAAATGCAGAAAAGAGGCATCCCAAGGAATGCCTCTTTTCATTATTACATTCTAAATTTTAATTTTAGTTGCTAACCAAGAAGCAACGAGACATTTTACAATATCCCCAGGAATGAATGGGAACATTACTACAGGCAATGCCGCCCAAAGTTCAGTTTTTGTTACAATCATAAAGCCTGCAACGCCAAATAGATATACTACAGGAATAGTAATTACAAGAGAACGCCATGCATAAGAGAAAAAGCTCTTCTTAGAACCTTTGAATACGCTTAATAATGTATAAGCTATTGGCCAAGAGAAGATAAAGCCCCCTGTTGGTCCTAATAATTTGCCAAGACCTGCTGTGCCACCAACGAATACTGGTAAACCTACAGCACCAAGTAAAACGTAAATGATAAATACAATAAATGCATCCTTTGGTTGCAATAATAGACCTGTTAATGTAGCCACCAAAGTCAATGCAGTTACCATAGCCGGACTAAATGGCAATGGGAACGAAATATATGCTGAAATACATAATAAGGCTGTTAATAAAGCCATTTTTGTTAAACGTCTTGCTTCCATAATTACCTCTAACTAATACATCTTTGTTTTAAAGATGTTAAATCTTCATTTTCACCAAAAAACGTAGCAGAAAATGCCAATGTGTCACCTACATAACCTTCTACATGAGCATCTTCAGAGTTTTCCACCAAAGTTACCTGATCATCTGCAATAACGGGTGCATGAAAATAAATAGCCATCTGCTGTGCAGATTTACTAATATTCCAATAATTCCATAAATTTTCTAAAATCATACAACCAGGCACTACATAGGGCGATTCACGATGAATTTCATTGGTATCGTTAATATCATTTACAAATCGTATGATATCCTCCTTAGAGAAAGATATCGTCCGATCATTCTCTTCTTCATGAATTATTGAACGAATACGAAATTTTCTCGGTACCGGTCGTAAATCAACTATTAAAAAACCTGATTTGTCTAGAATACCAATTGTAGTAGTTTTAGCAACTTGATATAAAATGCCACAGATAGATTGATCACTACCCGAAGCATCATAATGCATATGCTTAATAACACTATGCCCTGGTAATCCAAAATCATTATTACACAATGTTGTAAAGAGCGATCTCATATAATCACAGTCCTTTATTTATTCAATAAATTGATTATAATCAACATTATTTTATTAGTCAACAAAATCACCTTAGTTTTGTTGACAATAATACAAAAATATCGCCATTAAATAAAAGAACCCATGGTAACATCCACAGGTTCTTTCTTATATACATATATAGCTTCACTATTTAAGGTCTAGTTCTTTCAAATATGCTTTGAAGTTCTCACCTAACTCTTCATTACGAAGGGCATACTCAACAGTAGCTTTCAAGTAACCTAATTTATCGCCTGTATCGTAACGAATACCTTCATAAGCTAATGCATACGTATCGGTTTTAGATGCTGCTAGAGCATCAGTTAATTGAACTTCATTACCTACGCCTGGTTTTGTATTTTCTAAAATATTGAAAATATCTGGCGTTAAAATGTAACGACCTAATACTGCAAGTCTAGATGGTGCATCCTCTTTTTTTGGTTTTTCCACCAAATTATGAACGCGATATAAATTATCCGCTAATGCTTCACCAGATACAATGCCATAAGAGCTAACTTTATCTTCAGGTACAAATTGAGCCCCTAAGATAATACCAGGATGTTCATCGTAACACTCAATTAACTGTTTAAGGCATGGATTTTCAGGATTATATACAATATCATCACCAAGTAATACAGCAAATGGTTCATCACCAATAAAGGCTTTTGCACATAGTACAGCATCGCCAAGACCACGAGGAGCTTTTTGACGAATAAAGTGAACTTTAATATCTGCTAAGTCTTTAATCATAGCCAATTGTTTATTTTTACCTTGGCTTTGTAAAAGCAATTCTAGTTCCACACTGCTATCAAAATGATCTTCAATAGCGCGTTTATTACGGCCTGTAATGATTAGGATCTCTTCAATACCAGAATCTAATGCTTCTTTTACAATATATTGGATAGCAGGTGTATCCACGATAGGAAGCATTTCCTTTGGTTGTGCTTTAGTAGCTGGTAAGAAGCGTGTACCAAAGCCAGCTGCTGGAATAACGGCTTTTCTAATACGTTGCATAGTTATCTCCTAATTAAAAGTCTTTGCCAACAAATTTGATTTTCCATTGATCATTATTGCTTCTATGTGCATCCTTATAAGTTAAGTACAAGTCAAAGGAATGTAAATCACGATGCCATGTATAATATACAGAGTCTATCTGACCACTCATCATATTTGTTTTAACACTTACAGACACATCATCTAAGCGAGTCAATTTATAGTTACCGCCATAGATGAGCTCTTTAGGAAGCTCTGTAGTATCAAATCGATATGGAGAGTTATTATAAGAAATATTACGTTGATTATAACTAACCCATACATTAGCACGATTTCCCACTTTAGAGCGGAATCTAGCGCCCCAGTAAGGCATGCTACGAATCGTGCCATCGTAACCATAGTAGTCGCGTTGGTAACCGCCCAAGAAGCGTAAATCAGCATTTTTACCAAGCTTAATTGGATCATGAGATATTTCTGTATAGTATTCCTTATGGGAACCTTTTACAGAACCTTCTTTCCAATAACCGGCATTAACGCCACCGCGTACAGTTACTGGTGATTTACCCACATGATACGTATGAGTATCTAAACGTGCCTCACCAATCTTTTCAACCCATACCGTTTCATCATTATATTCATTAGATTCTTTACTGTACCCAATTGACGCAGTAGCCCAAGGCAAGTAGTGTCTATAACCAACTTTTGGTTTAAAGCCTGATTTTGAATACCAGCGATAATCGATATAAGCTTCACCATGCTTACCAATTGGATAATCAGTACTACCATGCAAGCCAAGTCCATCATCACTACTATATGTAGGCTTTGGAACTAATGAGAATATACTGAATTTTCCTTCTTTATCATGGCGCAAGGATGCTGTATAAGAAGGTAAAGATAAAACCTTAAAGTTTTTAATGTAGAAAGACGGTTTTTTAATAATGACTTTATCGCCAGGATACACCTTGATATCTTGACCTTCTACACGATAATCTGGTGTATGTTTAAAGGCCATCGCATGTTTTGTGGTAACCATGCCTTTATCCATATGACCAGTTTCACCATCAAATGTAGCATTTTGCCCCTTCACATAGTAAGGATCATTCCAACCAAACGCTTGGTCAGCTGTAAAATGACGGTCACTAGTCCGATATGTCATATTTTGACCTGTAATATCCTTTGTTTTACCGCCATTTTCCAAAAAGCGATACCCACCAACAGTACGGTATTCTGTAGTTTTTGTATTACCTTCTATACGTGGTGCCATCAAGGTTTGATTACCTTGAGTCACTACTACATCACCTTGTGCATATACATCACCAGTGGACCCAGTATAGGACATTTTATCTGCATCAATACGAGTCGGCAATTGTTCTGTAGGTTGATCAGACTTTGCCTTTTCACCACGACGTACAACACGGATATTACTATTTTCAGGTGTAGATGCTTTAGAGATTTCTCCAAGATAGGATTGATCAACGCTATCCAATTGATCTTGATATACCGTGGTTGACTCCGTAGCGGCCCATACTGGTTGTGCTAAACAAAAAACACAAGCCGCTGCCAGCCATTGTACTTTACGTTTCCTCATGGTTACTAGAACTCCTCTTGCTTTAAGAATTTGTTAATTATTGATTACGCTTTACAACTACGATAGGTTGAGAAACATTTTCTACCGGTTCTTCTTGTTCTTCTACTGCTGCTGGTTCCTCTGTTGTTGTTTCATTTTCATCAACAGCCGCTTCATTAGTGTCTACAGTCTCTTCAGATTCATCGGCCGTATTAGGTACAGTTACTGCTTCAGCCAATTCATCATCACTGTGAGCCAAACCATCACCACCAATTACAAGACCTTGAATTGTAACAGAATCTTGAGGTTGTACATAAATAGTTGCACCAGCAGGGTATTCAATATTTTTACCCTTAACAAAGGCACCACCTACTAGGCCTACTGGTCCAAGTAAAACAGCACCAGCTACGGATGCACCTGCCGCTTTTACTTCATTACGAGTTTTGTCTTTAGCTTCTTTGCCTTGTACGGCAGTAAACTCTGTACCATCGATAGCAGGAATAGTATCGAATGTAATATCTAATGCACCATTACGACCAAAGGAACGAGCCTTTTTCAAGGATGTAATTGTACCAGATCCTACTGTACCTGCAGGTACCAATAACACATTGCCATCCATTACATTTTCAGCTACTGTGAAAGCAACAGTGTCGCCTTCATGGCTAGTTTTAGAAGAAACAGCGTCATTCAAGGTAACTTTGAAGACTTGGTTACCAGCTAATGTACCAACTTGGTTAGTAAGCGTTACATTGCTACCATATACTTTTGTTTTCAAAGAAATGATACGTTTTTGTAAAGAGCCGCTACCAATACGACCATTAACGCTACGTTCCATCTTTTCTACGCGATCTACAAGAGAACCTGCGTTAATGCTATTTTGATATGTATATTCAAGCGCATCCATTTCTTCGCGCAAAGAAATGTTTGTGCCACTACCTTCTACGGAGTTATAGAGGGAATCAACACGTTTGCTCAATGTAGCAGAATTGCCATTGAAACCAGTACCATACACGGTTTCATCAAGTTGATTAATGCGGTCCACTACAGCACCATCTTGTACTGCACCATATACAGTAGTTTCCAAAACATTTGTTTTCTCTGTAACTGTGCCAGGAGCAGCAAATGCAGTGCCTGAAATCAAGGATGCCATTAAAAGTGTAAGTACTTGCTTCTTCATAAATTCCTCCACAACGTATCTAATGTATAACTGTTATACAACAGAATAAGCACGGGCCTAAGACCGTGCTTATTCCCTGAGTCTACTATTTTATATGCTCAGTGGCCATTAAATTTTCAAATCGATAATCGCAGATACACCTACGCCTTGAACACGAGATGCACCAACTGGGTTTGTGCTATCAACAGGTACTAAACCTTTAACACGAACCATACCGTTAAAGCTACCTTCTACTTGGGCAACGGCTTTAACTTGTTCAATGCTAGATGCAGGACCAGTAACTTGAGCAGCACCGATATAACCTTTTGTACCAATACTGATGATAGGTACAACTTTAGTTGTATATTCTGTGCTTAAGTTATTTTGTTTCAATAATTTATTCAAGAAAGAGTCAATTTGTGGACCGAATTTGTTGATAACAATACCGATACCACCAATTTTAGCTGCACCGCCAAGAATACTGCTAAGGCCGCCAGCTTGAGTAGTCAAGATACCGCCAAATGCAGTTGTAGTTAAACAAATCCCTAGAACAGCTGTAATAATCTTCTTTTTCATAATAAGCCTCCTATAGATACTTATATTTTAACAAATTCTATACATAGATTCTAGTGAAAGTATAAGAACTTACACATAAAGATACTAGCATTGTATAAAAGTCCGATGAACAATCAATGAATTTTACACAACTTAATTTAATGCTACCATCATAAAGAATTAGTGTCAATATCAAGTCTAACTCATACTCTATAGGCCTAAAATAGTTCTTATCTTTACATATCTTTACGACTTAGAGAAACTCAATTATATAATTAGCAGATACGAGGAACTTGATCTTCACCTAACAAATCGATTAAGCGAACACCACCAATAGCAGTTTGCAAACCAACCTTACCAATATTCTTATCTAATGTTTTGCCAATTAGCACCGATTCTTTACCTTCTTCAAAGCTGTGAAGAATAGATAGAACTTCATCTGTAACGGATGGATCTACTACGAGTACAACCTTTCCTTCATTTGCTAAATATAACGGATCATATCCCAAAATATCACAAACAGATTGTACTTCGGCGTGAATTGGTATAGCCGCTTCTTCTACCTTAATACCCACTTGGCTTTGATCTGCAATTTCTTTTAAAACAGTCCCTAAGCCACCCCGTGTAGGATCTCGCAATAGAGCCACTTGAGGTCCCACTTTATCAAGTACAGCATGAACCATGTTATTTAAAGGAGCACAGTCAGTTTTTAACGCATCAGATAGATCCAATCCAAATCGTTGTCCCATAACAGCAATAGAGTGATCCCCTATAGCACCAGATAAGATAACATCCATTCCCGGCTTTACGCGATGTGGACCAATATCTATCCCTGTTGGAATCATACCAATCCCCGCAGTATTTATGTAGATTT
>NZ_CALJSP010000184.1:0-7008 GCF_937975875.1 Veillonella dispar
AACTCGTTCGTGCAAGGAATATGAACCTTAAGAAGTATCGTGCCGTTGACGCTGCTAATTATTTTATTATAGTAAACCCTTATTTTCCATCATTTCTTTTATATTTAGTAAGGTGGATTTACAAACTACATCATATTCTAGTGTACTCAAGAAATCTGCAAATTTTCTATCATCTTCATTTTTACAGTTTTCATAAGGAATTTTACCATTTTGTTGATATGGTTCTAGAATTCGATTTCGCCGGTGCTTCCAAGTATTATAATAAGGACCTTTAAATTTTGTCATAAAGCCATTGCTATCGACTAATACAAAGCCTTCAGACTCATGATGTGAATTGAGTTCTTTATTTATGATGTTTGTCAGTTCGTCCATAGTATTTACTTGTTGAACTGTTTTTACAATAGATATCAATTGTGTATCATATTTCTTAAGGATGGAGTCTAGTTCTGCTAGCCTTTCCCTAGAGAAAGATACATCAATATGTTTACCATTTACATCTAGCGTATTTTGAATCATATCAAGTACATAAAGATGATCTTGGTCATATTTTATAATATGTGTATCTTCTTGGCTGATGACTTCAAACATCATAGAACAGCAATTACGTTTTAATAATTCTTTGATTTCTTCTTGTAGGCTTGTAGGTAATTTTTGGAATAAATTTTTAAATAAATCTACGTGCATACCTTCTGTAGTAGATTTAGAAGCAAAGACTAACTCATCATTAATGACACCAAGAATAGCGAGGTATCCATTTTCTTTAGTTCGAATTTCAACAGGGAAGAAGAGTGTGTTAGCTAAATTATTTAACTCTGTTTCTGGCCTCTCATTGAGATTAAAGAATTTATTATAACTACGTAATTTTACATCTCCTGTCATACGATCTACAAATAATCCCCGAGCTTGTACTGTATTTTCATTCCATAATCGTTTGTGGAATACGCGTGAGGTAAAGTTCAAGGAATATAGGTTAGGAGAGCATTTTTTCACTTTTACTAATTTAGAATTACCTAAAATATTAATATCTTCATTTTGTGTGAAGATGATGTGTTGTGTCATATTTTGGAATTCATGGCGCATATAATCTTTATCATATACATCGTTTTTTATTCCATTTTTTGTGAAAGTATTTGCAGTGATATCGATGTATTTTAGTTCTCCACCAAATTCTACTTCTCCTTCTAAACAGAAGGAATATTTACCATCTGGAACACCACGATGACCATGAATTTGAATAAAGTTCTGACACATACCTTTTTCGTAATTATTATCATATATTTTAGCAATATCTGTTTCGTAAGCTCCAAAACCATTAATAAAGGTAGAGGTAGCTATAAAGGTCATATTAGGTACATAGGAAAGACCAGCATGGGATACTAAATATTTTTTGCCATGAAAGCTGAAAGGATAGCATTGACGAAGTGATTTATAAAAGAGGCGTAATTCTCGTTGAAGTGATTCTACATCTTTTTTTGTCATATCTTTTACGATAGGTGCTACTACGTCTTTCATAAATCGTTTGGAACGATCTAAATTTGTATTGAAAGCAAAGTTTGCGATATGTCGTTCGTGATTACCTTCTAACATAATAGTATTAGGTAATGTACTAAGACGCATCATTTCGTACATCATTTCTTTATTTTCAATACCGCGCTCCAAATAGTCGCCACAAAAGATATAAAGTGTTTTTTCATCCCATGGAGTGATAGCTTGTTGTAATGCCGTGTAACAGCCGTGAATATCACCGATGATACGCACTCGTTCATATCGATTCGTTAAATTTACAGTAAAGTAATTGTTGATTTCATCGATAGAATTTATTTTCCTACAAAACTTTGGTAATGTTGTTGTTTTAATCATCTTGTGCATGCGGTGTATAACTTGCTCAGGCACTCGTTTGTAATCTGTTCGTGTAGCATTACGAGCTAAACATTCTTCTAATGATGTATCTGGCTCGTAGTAATATACAGTATATTTATATTTGTTAAGCAATTCTTTATATACATTAACAGCTTTAGATGTAGTATGGGTAGCATCTAAAACGATAAAGTCGCCATTGCTCATTCGTTTCTCTAAGCAATCTAGTAGGAGTTCCCAGGCCGGACCATTATCCTCTTGTGAAATATACCAGCCGCTTTCACCAAGGGAAGGGCTGCGTAATAGCATACGGAAATGATCGGCTTCTAAGGTGTAAGCCTCAAGATTGTTGTCACGAATCCACTGAGACTTACCACTAGCAGGAGCACCACGCATTAATAATAGTGTTCTCATAGTAATAGTCCTCTAATCTGCCCATAGGGCGTAATAAAATATAACTGTATAAAAAACGAAAAGAATATTATTGAAAAATTGAAAAAAGCATAAAAAAAACAGTCTCAACGGATATCCGAGAGACTGTCTTACTTGCTTTTAAAATTATAAAGCGTTTACTTTAGCTGCAAGGTTGGATTTTTTGCGAGCTGCAGTGTTTTTATGAAGTACACCTTTGGAGGCTGCTTTATCAATTACGCTAGTAGCATGAACAAGTGCTTGTTTTGCTTCTTCTACTGCGCCTGCTTGAACAGCTTCTACGGTTTTACGACTTGCTGTACGGATTTGAGATTTTACAGCGGCGTTTTTCGCACGACGTTCAGCATCCGTTTTTACGCTTCTAATACTGGATTTAATGTTTGGCAATTGAGTCACCTCCTTAAAAATCGTTTCTTATACCTGAATGATTATATCATACCACATATTGATACGCAAGGACTTTTCAGCCCAATATTTTCCTTGTTTATATGAAATATAAAACATTTTCTACTGTTCTTTAACTATAGCATATAAGTCTGTTTTATGAAATCAAGATTATTAATATATTTGCTAGCATTGTAATTAGTTAATTATTTTGATTTTAAAAGTTAGTTAGCTCCATTATGTTATAATAAAGGATAGAATTAAGCGAGGTGTATTATGAAAAAATTAATGATTATAGATGGCAGTAGTTTGTTATTCCGTGCATTTTTTGCGTTACCACCGTTGAAGTCTGCTTTGGGCACTCCAACGAATGCGGTGTATGGTTTCTTAACAATGCTCATCAAATTGTATGAAGAAATTAACCCTGATTATATTGCAGTAGCTTTTGATAAAGGTCGTCAGACGTTCCGTACTGAAATGTACAGCGAATATAAAGGTAATCGTCCAGATGCACCAGAGGATTTACGACCTCAATTTAGTCTTATTCAAGATGTATTAAAAGCCTTAGGTATTTGTGTTATTGAAGAAGAAGGCTTTGAAGGGGACGATATCCTAGGATCTTTAAGTAAGAAATTTGGTACACCAGAGATGGCTGTTCAAATTATTACTGGTGACCGCGATAATCTCCAGCTCGTTACAGAGCATAGTCACGTGTTCTTAACTAAAAAAGGTATTTCTGATATGTTAGAGGTTACTCTTGATAACATGGAAGAACTCTATGGCTATGGTCCTGATAAGGTTATCGAAATGAAAGCTCTTATGGGTGATTCCTCTGATAATATTCCAGGTGTACCAGGTGTAGGTGAAAAAACGGCCCTTAAATTGATTACAGAATACGGTGATCTTGAGTCCGTATATGACCATATCGAAGATATTTCCGGTAAGAAATTAAAAGAGCGACTCGTAGAAAATAAAGACTTAGCGTTTTTATCTCGTGAATTGGCAACCATTAAGACAGATATGGATTTATCTTACAAGGTTGAAGATTTTGTACAAAATTTCCATACCTCTGAGGTACAGCCTTTATTCGAAACCTTGGGATTTACTAAATTAACGCCTCGTATCGTACAAGTAATGGGCGGAGAGGAAGCCGCTTTTGGTGATCCTGGTTCTTTATTTGCTCCACAAGAGGAAATTTCTCTAGATGATTTAGCAGATGCTAAGGCTTTAACCTCTGAGTTCTATACAGATAAAACGGTGGCAATACATGTTGTACTCGATGGTAAAACTCCATTTAGAACAGTAACGAATGCGTATGTATCTAATGGTGATACTATTGTAAAAACAGATGATACTAAAGCTGTATTAGCTGTTTTACAAGGTGCAAATGCTATCGTTACTACTCAAACCAAAGAGATTATTGAAGCCTTTGGTGAAGATGCACCAGCTGAGATTTCTCTATTTAACGATGATAAAACCGCTCGTATCCATGATATGTCTCTTCTTGCGTACTTGTTAGATCCTACGCGTACTAACTATGGTTATCTATATTTAACGGAACGTTTCTCTGTGCCAAGCATTGCTAGTGGTAGTGTAGATGTAGAATGCGTGTCCATGGTGAAAGCTTTACTCGCTATGAACGAAGTAGCTTGTGAATCTGCACGCCGTGAAGATCTTTGGTCTCTATATGAAACAATTGAGTTGCCATTGATTCATACTTTAGTAGTAATGGAGAAAAATGGTATTTACATAGATACAGAAAAATTAGCTGAAACTACGGCTCGTTTTAAAGAGGAACTAGCGCAAGTACAGCAAGAGATTTACGATATCGCAGGAGAAACTTTCAACATTAACTCGCCTAAACAATTGGGTGTTATCTTGTTTGAAAAGATGAACTTGCCAATCATTAAGAAAACTAAGACTGGCTATTCTACAGATGCTGAAGTACTTGATATGCTTCGCCATGAAAGTCCGATTGTAGAGAAAATCTTGGCATACCGTTCTGTAGCTAAGCTAGTATCTACGTATTGTGAAGGCTTGGCGGTTCTTATTAATGATAAGACTAAGCGTATTCATACGACCTTTAATCAAATGGTTACGGCTACAGGACGTCTCAGCTCTTCTGACCCTAACTTACAAAATATTCCGGTTCGTACTGAAAAAGGCCGTGAAATTCGTGCCTTATTCTTTCCAGGTGCAGGGTACGATACATTAGTTAGTGCTGATTATTCTCAAATTGAGTTGCGCATTTTAGCGCATCTATCTGGCGATGAAGCGTTAATTAAAGCTTTCGTTGATGGTAAGGATATTCATCGTTTTACTGCGGCAGAGGTACTAGGTAAATCTCAAGAGGATGTAACAAGCGAAGAGCGTTCTCATGCTAAAGCTATTAACTTCGGTATTATTTATGGTATTTCTGACTTTGGCTTATCTCGCGACCTTGGTATCACACGGGGAGAAGCTAAAAACTATATTGATTTATACTTTAGCCGTTATCCAAAGGTTAAAGAGTATATGGATCGCATGGTTCAAGAAGCTCATGAAACTGGTAAGGTTCGTACTATGTTCGGTCGTCAACGTGAATTACCTGATATTAACAGCCGTAACTTTAACCGTCGCTCCTTTGCAGAACGTACGGCAATGAATACACCAATTCAAGGCACTGCGGCAGATATTATCAAGTTGGCTATGAACCAAGTCGAGAAAAAGCTAGAAGAAGGAAACTTTACATCTCGTCTTTTATTACAGGTACATGACGAACTTGTATTAGAAGTAGTAAATGAAGAATTAGACGCAGTTGAAGAAGTATTGCGTTCTACAATGCAATCTGTCGTAGAATTACAGGTTCCTCTTATTGTAGATGTGCATCATGCTGAGAACTGGGCATTGGTAAAATAGTTTAGTTAATAGTATTACGTGTTAGAAGGTATATATGTTTAAAATAGGATTAACTGGTGGTATTGCATCGGGCAAGAGTACAGTCCTTACCTATTTTAAGGACAAAGGAATACCTTATATCGATGCAGATATCGTCGCTCGTGAGGTAGTAGATCCCGGTACTGAAGGTTTAGAAGCAATTGTGGCTGCCTTTGGTTCTAATGTATTGCATGATGATGGTACATTAAATCGTGAAGCATTGGGCGCTATTGTCTTTCACAATGAAGAAAAACGACAATTGTTAAATGGCTGTCTAAAAACGCATATTCGCAATCGTATTTTGGAACTAACATCTCAATATGAATCGGTTAATACACCGATTTTAATCTATGATATTCCATTACTCATAGAGGGGGAATGGTATACCATGATGGATGAGGTTTGGCTTGTTTATGTAAACGAGCCTACTCAGATAGATCGCTTAATGAGTCGCAATGGATATACCAGAGAGGATGCTTTGGCTCGCATCAATAGTCAAATGCGACTCGACGATAAACGATCTTTTGCAGATCTAATCATTGATAATAATGGTACACCTCAGGCTTTGACCGCAAAATTAGATACAATTTGGAGTGAGCGTCTAGAGCTGCTTTTACAAAAAACTCAATAATAACAATAGATGTGGACATAGGAGGCAGTTGCTTAGACTCGTGCTCCTTCCCTAAGTCTATATCGAAGACCAGATTATCCTCATAGCGCATTTTCAAAAGGAAGATATAAGCGTTCACGAAATCCATCTCCTCCCGTAAAGTAACACTACGGCACTCATTCTCTTGCAAGGTATAACGTAAGACACGGGATAACTCCTGCAAATATTCTTGTGCCTTCCCGGGAGTCTCCCGGATCAAGGAACGGAGCGTATTCAAGGAATTAAATAACATATGAGGATTAAGCTGGCTCTTCAAGGCCTCATATTGGTTCAATAGATTCTCCGCCCGCAATTGCTGGTTCTCGACCTGTACTTGCTGGCTTTGACGAATCAGGTAAATCATATAGCAACTACCCGTAACGACACACGACATGATAAAATCCCTCAACGGATGCAGATAATGATGCACCAAGGCGTCGATCGCCGGGATATCAAACTGATGGTGCAAGAACACGAAACCCTTTCCTAATAAATTATTCACGCACCAAGTCATCACGAACGAGAGCAGGACCTTCCGCCAAGAGATATGCGCTTTCTGCCGATTGAAACCAAAGACATACGTGTTCATCGCAAATAACAGTAAGAGGGACACGAAGGTGAAAAAGACCTCATTCGCTACATCCAATACCGACATATCCGGGAAAAGAGCGTTCTGCCCGGTAACGTCAAACAACGACACCAATTCCGGGAAATGCAGTTGGTATAGGGAGCACGCCCTAAGGCTACTACATCTTTACAGCGGAGATTAG
>NZ_CALJSP010000185.1:0-16631 GCF_937975875.1 Veillonella dispar
GGTGGAATACAATTCATTATATTCGGTTCGCAGCATGGCATGAGCATATATTTTATACTAGAAAGCTGGCGTAATACAACAAAAAGGAGTAAGGCCTAGGCCTTACTCCTTTTATGTAGCTTTAAATTTGAATTATTTCAAATCTGCTGTACAGTTAGGACATTTAACTGCATCAATGTGAATTTCTGTTTTACAGAATGGACATTCTTTAGTTGTAGGTGCTTCAGCAGCTTCTTCTTCTTTCGCGTTTTTCATCATTTTAGCTAATGCGCGAACCATCAAGAATACAACGAATGCCAAGATCAAGAATTGGATCAAGTCGGTAATGAATGTACCGTATGGCAATACAGAGCCTGCTGCACGTGCTGTAGCAATATCTGCACCAGCCATGAATGCGTCTTTAGAACCTGCGCTTAATGGCAAGTACAAGTTGCTGAAATCAATACCGCCTGTGAACAAGCTGATAATAGGCATGAACAAGTTGCTTACGACTGAGTTAACCAACGCTGTGAAAGCAGCCCCAATAATCATACCAATAGCTAGGTCCATCATGTTACCTTTGAATGCAAAAGCTTTAAAATCGTTCAAAAATTCCTTCATTTCTCACTACTCCTAGATACACTTAATTGAGAATGCGTTAATAACTGTACTAATCATAAAGGAAAGATGAAGAGATGTCAATATTTTTCGATGTAGTTTTTCGAATTTATTTAATATAGTTTTTCATAGGTCAATCTAAAATTGTAATAAATCAGTATTTATGCGTACTTTTCGCACCATGTTAAAAAGTGCCAATCACGAATGTGATTAGCACCTCTACTGTCATACAACGTCTATTATTGTATAGATTCGACAATTATTTAATTTTATCCTCTATAACCTTTCCTTCTTGTAAAGGTCCACTTTGTTCTTTGAGGCGAGCCAACATAACAGAAGATACGAACATCGCCACACCAGCGCCTATGGTTTCAATAGACAAGCTTTCACCAAAGAATAGGAAGCCATAGAATGAACTAATGAATACCCCAACATATTGTAAAAACTGAGCTACTACAGCATTTGTGGTAACAAAAGCACCAGTCAAGAAGAACTGTGCCACCACACTAATACCACCAATAGCTAAAATGATAAGCCAATCTGTTCCCTGTGGCATAACGAGCTTATCAGTTGTAACGAGGCCTGCAATCATCCCTGTAATCATGAAATAAGCCATAATTTCGAAATTGCTATGTTTCCCTCTTTTAGATATAAGGCGAATGGTCGTATACGCAGCTGCAGATAGAGCTGCCCCTAAAATAGCCACCAAGGCAAACCAAGTAAAGCCAGTAAAACTAAATGGATTTACCATAACCATAACAGCTACAAAGATTAAGAGTAGCCATTTTCCTGCCCCTTTAGGCACCCGTTCTTTAAGAAATAAGGCGCTAAAAATCAGTACGAATATACCTGATGTTTGAAATAAAATCGTCGCATCGGATAACTTTAGATGCACTAAAGCAATAAAATTACATACCATACCAAAGCCGCCATATAAGCCACGCATAACAAGATGTCCTCTATCCTCTTTCGAGAATCGGATACCTCGGGTATACATAACGATGAGAACAGCTATGGTTCCAAATAAACCACGGAAAAAGGCAATTTCCCCAGATGGAATGTTAGAGCCTAGCATCTTTACAAATAAATTCATCGTACTCAATAAGAGTGCCGACAATAATGCATACATAAGACCTTTTTTAGCCATACTACCTCCCTATACAAATACACTATAGTACAACTAAATAGTTACTATCCCTGTATTATCTATCTTAGCAATCTATTATACAGGAGATACGGAATATATAAAACCAAAATATATGCCGCCCTTCTAGCGAAAGGCGGCATCCTATTATTTAGAGAATGTATCTACAAAATCAAGAATTTCTTGTTTCATATTCTCTTTATCGATTGCTTTTGTGAAACGCAATGGTTTAGATTTCAATGCTTCCAATTGTTTAGGGAATGCTACACCCGTTACAGCAGAAATATTATCTAAGCTTTCATACGGTGTATCACCAACTTTAATATCTAAAGCTTCACAAATAGCTGTAGGGAATTTAAATGGATGTGCAGTAGATGCAATAATTGTATGACGCGCACCATCTTCTGGGTGTTTCTCTAATTCCTTCATGTATGCACCCATAGCTACCGCTGTATGAGGATCCATTACATAACCATAGGAGTTGTACACTTGCTCAATGATGGCTTTTGTTTCTTCGTCATCTACATAAGCACCTGCAAAATTAGCTTTAACGCGGTTGAATTCTTCTTCGTTTACAGTCAATTTACCTGTAGATTTAAGATCTTTCATCCAACCAGCTGTGCGTTCACTATCCTCACCAGAGATATAGTATAAGAAACGTTCAAAGTTGGAAGACTCAAGAATATCCATAGACGGAGAAATCGTTGTATAGAATGGGCGGTTCATATCGTATGTACCACTTTCAAAGAAATCAGTAAGCACGTTATTTTGGTTAGATGCACAAATCAATTTACCAATAGGAATACCCATTTTTTTAGCATAATAAGCAGCTAAAATATTACCGAAGTTACCAGTTGGCACCACAACGTTGAATGCTTCATCTTCATGAATGGCGCCTTGTGCAACAAGTTCTGCATAGGCATTCACATAGTACACCACTTGAGGTGCCAAGCGACCAATGTTAATAGAGTTCGCACTAGAGAACATAACACCTTTTGCAGCAACCTCTTCTGCAGTATCTTTATCAACGAATAAGCGTTTCAAGAATTGTTGCGCATCGTCGAAGTTACCGTGAATCGCAGTAACATTAACGTTGTCCCCTTCTTGCTTTTGCATTTGCTCAGCTTGCATTGGACTTACGCCATCAGTTGGGTAGAATACTTGAATGTGAGTACCAGGTACATCTTTAAAGCCTTCAAGGGCAGCTTTACCTGTATCACCAGATGTAGCCGTTAAGATAAGAACCTCTTTTTTCTCACCTTCAGCCTCTTTTGCCGCTACTAATAGATATGGGAATAAAGACAATGCCATATCTTTGAAAGCTTGTGTACGGCCATGGAATAATTCTAGGACAGAAACCTTTTCTAATAAGGAATGTAACGGTGCAATATCACGAGTGCTGAAATTAGCATCACTGTATGCAGAGTTGATCATTTCTTTTAAATGAGCTTCTGAGAAACATGGGAACAACTTGGATAATACAACAGCTGCTACCTCTTGATAGTTTTTATCTTTCACATCATTGTAAGTTAAGCAGTTTGTAGGGAATAAAGATGGTACATATAAACCACCATCCTCTGCTAAGCCGTGCAACAATGCATATGTTTCATTTACCGCAACGGTACCGCGGGTGCTAGTATAATTCATGGAATACCTCATTCATAACTACAATGGATTTTACGAGTTTAATAGATTTATTATAGCATAAAAGCGCCCCTAAAAGGAGCGCTTCTATAGAATTAAATGATATTTTTACTCGAATTGTTTACTGCTAACAAAATAGAGCATCACGAACTATAAAAATATACATCAAATAGCTATGTCGATTATAACTCGCCTTCTGCAATAGCATCCAATGTATCAAGGGATGGAATGAAGAAAAGCATACCTGTAATAGGTTTGGAATAATCAAGCAATTTATCGTTTTGCGTAAACATATTAGTAAGCATTGTTTTAGTTACATCCCAGTAACGAGCATAACCGATAAAGTATGTGCCACGTACACCTTGTCCAGGTTGAGCAAACGGTACGTTCATACGAACGATTTTATGTTCTTCATCATCGCGATTATCTTGAGCCACTACATTATGAGCTGCTGGATCTTTTTCATCATCTTCTAATTCAATATCACTGAATTTACGACGGCCAATGAATTTTTCTTGCATTTCCGTAGGAAGTGCACGCCATGCATCAAGATCATGTTCATATTTTTGAGCAAATGCATAAGAACCATTAGTGAATTCAGGATCTTCATCGCCAATAACACCCCACTCAACAGCCTCTTGACCAACAGGGTTTTCAGTACCATCAACGAAATCGATGATAGCACGACCTTGTTCATAGTGGAAACCATGAGTTTCATCTACTACAGATGTAATAGGACGTAAGAACTCCATAATTTGATCTACTACCGTATATGTAACGGATTCATCATTAGAACGCACATGTAAGAATAAATCTGCTGCTACAGCTGGTACGTCTTGTTTATCCCCTTTAATACCTTGGAAATCTTCTAACTCTTTTGGTACCGGTGCATTAGGGAATAAATAATCCCATGCTTTACGGCTAAAACCAAAGGCAATGCCTAAACCTTCACCATTCGCACGAATACTAACAGAACGTTTAATGGCTTGGATACGGTCTGCCATATCTTGGATAACTTCAAGTTCTGCGTCACGATCTTTGCGATTTAATAATAAGGTTGTAAAGTTAACACTTTGGCCTGCATCTTTATATACATCTTGTGTTCTAGAAACATCTACTGCCATTGGGTACCTCCTAATGAGAAAAATTATTATATAGCAATCATAAGCTATTACATCTTTATTGTCTATAATATATAAAACATTACATACCAAATAACCTCATCATAGCTATTGCAGCTCAATCAGAAGAAGAGATAGTAGAAAGCTTAAAATATCAATTCGTCATATATTTTTTTTGGTATTTGTTCAATGGGCTTATTATTATCAATTGCAGTTGCTAAAGCATCAATTCCTTTTTTTATTTCAGATAGCTCATAACCATAAAGAGGATCCATATAAATAACCCTATCTAAAGAATTTTCACCAAATATAACTAAGTATAAATCTGTAAGTTTTTCCAATTGTATAAGTGCATTTTGTACTTCCGTATCCATATAAATTTCTCCTAGGTAGTGAGAATCATGCCAGTAACAAAGAACCTTACTGTATTTTATATTTTAATTTTCCCTATAGTTCTATATAATTTTCAACAAAAGGATATCATCTATAATATATACATTATTTAATTTCATTACAATACACTAGTATAACTAACAGATTACAAATAAATAATAAGAAAACCCGCACTACTGTGCGGGTTTATTTGGTGGACCACCAGGGGTTCGAACCCTGGACACCCTGATTAAGAGTCAGGTGCTCTGCCAGCTGAGCTAGTGGTCCATGACACGACTAATTATATGCCTATTTTATAGGAATGTAAAGAATATTTATTACATTCCTATAAAACATATACATCAATATTGCCTTAGCCAATCCTTCATCGTATTACAAGCCTCTGTAGGGAGTATATCACTAGTTCCTACACAGTCAGCACCACTATACAGTTGAAGAACGCTATGCGTACGGCTTACTTCTTTGACGATAATATCTGTCACATCTGCCTTTGGCACATTAAATTGCAATCCATAACGCCCCTTGTAGGTAATGACAGCAGATTGTGTATCGTATTCGATATGGACTTGAAGCATCTTGCCACCAGGCCAACATTCTTCAATATGTTCCTTTGATCTTGGTTTTAGAAAATCAAAAAATCCCATATTATCCTCCAATGCGCCACATAGGACGTTCTGGTTGTTCCATACCTACGCCATCATGACGTTCTTGCTTTCGTTGCAACGCACGTTCAATATGCAAAGCTAAGTCTTCCTCTGTGGCCCCATTGCGCACAAGAGATACAAGATCAGCCTCATCATCACGCAACAAGCATAAACGCATTTGCCCATCTGATGTAAGACGTACGCGATTACATGTATCACAGTAGCTATGAGACATAGAAAAGATGAAGCCTACAGCCTTTCCACTTGGCAACGCTAAATACGTAGCAGGACCAAAACCATACACAGAGTGAACCTCTGTAAGAGGCCCCCCACTTACACGTTCCAATTGAGCTCGCCACTCATCAAAGGTCGGTCCATGGAATGCATCACCTTGGAATGGCATGTATTCTATAAATCGCCATATAACAGGCCATTTTTCTACATACTGTAACAAAGATTTGACTTCTTCATCAGACCAATGACGAGATAATACAGTATTAATCTTCACAGATTTAAAGTTTGCACTAATAGCACTACGAATACCATCTAGCACAGAATCTAGCTGACCTTCTTTACCTACACAAGTAGCAAAGGCATCACTTTCAAGAGAATCGAGACTAATATTCACTCGGTTCAATCCAAGTTTTTTCAATCGTTGTGCTCGAGATGCAAGTAGGCTACCATTCGTAGTCATAGATATATCTTCAAACCAACCAGTATCCTTAATACGGGTTAACAGCTCTTCAATATGAGGATACAACAATGGCTCGCCACCAGTTAAGCGCACTGCTTTCACGCCGATACGATGGAAGGCACCTAAAATAGTCATCCATTCATCAACTGATAATAATTGTGTTTGACTTTGAGGTGTAATTTCAGCAGGTCGGCAATAGGGACAACAAAAATTACACGCATCTGTCAGCGACAGACGTACATATTCAATTGTACGGCCCCATGCGTCTTTCATAACACACCTCGTTTATAATACAGAGTTATTTAATAATAGATACTTCATCACCTACGTGAATCGTACCATTTTTAAGGACTTTGCCAAAGATGCCTTGTGTAGGCATGATACAAGATCCTACTTGTTTCATGATTTCACAACCATGATGACATTCCTTACCAATTTGAGTGATTTCAAGAATTACATCACTACCAATTTGTAATTGTGTACCTACGGCTAATTCGTAAAGTACCATACCTTCAACAGTGATATTTTCTGCAAAATCACCAGGTTTAACATCCGCCCCTTGAGCGCGCATATGGTCTATACTTGCAATGCCAAGCAAGCTGATTTGACGATGCCAATTGCCTGCATGCGCATCACCTTCCATACCGTGATCTACAATAAGATTAGCGGATTCAATATTATGTTTCTTTTGCCCTTTTTTCTCACTAATAGAGATAGCAATAATTTTTCCGTCTGCCATGTAACCCTTCCCTTCTTATGGGAACATACCATATATACATAACTTTATTTCAACATGTAATTGCAGCCATTTTTTATGATTCTCGTATTACTGAAAGCACCATAAAATTATTCTACAATTATCTATTTATTATATCATAGTATTCATACAATTTTCCTATGAATTTAATCACTAAAAAAGAACTCTGCTCCTAGGAACAGAGTTCTCATATAGTAATTCTTATCGGCGACCCATTTCTTTAATTTCATCACCATGATTAACACCATTAAGTAGTAAGTTAAGCAAGATCGCCATAATACTACCAAAGGTAATACCAGATTTTAAAATAATTTGTGCCCAAGCAGGGAAATTAGCATAAAAGTTTGGCGCTGCAATAGGAATCATAGCTACACCAATACTGATTGCTACGAGCATTAAATTATGATTGCCTTCAAAGCTAACCTTGCCCAAGGAACGAATACCACTAGCAACAATCATACCAAACATAGCAATACCAGCGCCACCTAATACGGCATTTGGAATACTAGCTACGATAGCCGCTAATTTAGGGAATAATCCCAATAAAATCAAGATCACACCAGATGCAGCAACTACAAAGCGACTCTTAACACCAGTTACAGCAATAAGGCCCACGTTTTGAGCAAATGCTGTATATGGGAAACTATTAAGAATACCACCGATAACAGTAGACACCCCATCAGCACGAATGATTGATGCCAACTCTTTACGTCCAATTGGCTTATCTACAATTTCACCAATCGCAATACTATCACCAGTTGTTTCAACCATAACAACAAGCATTACGATAATCATGGAAAGCACAGAAGCCCAATCAAAGGTTGGTAAACCGAAATAGAAAGGTTCAATAACTGCAATCCAGCTGGAACGACCAACTTCGTCAAAGTTGGTAACACCCATGGCAAAAGCAATAGCTGTCCCCGCAATCAAACCGATTAGTACAGAAAGATTACTGAAGAAACCTTTTGCAAATTTATAAACAAACACGACGATTAAGAAGGTAAGGAACCCGAGTCCAATATTTGTAAAACTACCAAATTGTGGATTGCCTACACCACCGCCCATCCAATTAATGGCAACTGGCATCAAGTTAATACCGATAATGGTAATAATTGTACCTGTAACTACAGGTGGGAATAATCGAATAAGGCGACTAAAGAATGGCGCTATCAAGAATGTAAATAAACCGGCTACAATAATGGCGCCGTAAATAGCAGTCATACCATGCTGAGCCCCAATCATGGCCATAGGGCCTACAGATGCAAAGGTAACCCCTTGGATCATTGGAATACGTCCACCAATATTACCAAAACCTAACGTCTGGATTAATGTGGCAACACCGCAAGTAAATAAGTCCGCTGTAATTAAGCGAATCAAATCTTCCACAGGCAAGTGCATGGCCTGTGCCACGATAATAGGTACGGCAACGGCGCCTGCATACATGGCCAATACGTGCTGTAAACCAAAGGCAAAGAGCTGTGGTATTGGCAACATACTATCGACCGTATTCATTTGTTTTTGATCTGTCATAATGTCTCCTACATCAAACCTCGAAATAACACCCATTTATTTTACAATATCGTTCGGATTTTAACAATAGAAAAAAGAGAACCTATTATTTTTAAAAGCAATAATAAGTTCTCTTTTTTAATTTTTCCGAACATTATACTCTCAAAAGTATAAATCGTTCGAAACCGTTCAGATTTTATTAATTAATATATCTATATATCTATCAAGTTATTTCAAGCTATTATTTTAAATTGCTATTTTGAGCTAGTTATGCATATAAACCTATAATAGCCGCCTCTTTAGCATCAAGATCTTTTTCTATAGCATTCATTTTTGTAGTTATATCAGTTACAAAGGCTTCGTCTTTAATCCCAGATAAATTGATACGTACATTTAAGAATGCCGCCTTTACCGCAGCACGAGCATTAATAGCAGCGATAATACCATCTGTAATAAGATTTTGATTGCCCTTGCGAGCTGCCATATCCGCTAAATCAAAGATTTGATACGCTAATTCACCGATTTCAAAGGGCACCATAGCCGCATCTTTATAAGCTTGCTGAATTGCGGCACTACGCATAGCCTTTTCTTCATCAGTATTCTTTGGCAAACCTAATGCGTTCATAAAGATGTTAAATACATCCGCATCAGCTTGGGACAATTCAAGCATGCGATTCCGAATAGATTCCGCCTTCCTTTGAAGGTCTTTCATTTCAGCTTGAACCTCTTCGTATCCTTTTTTCCCAAAGGTTAAGTTTGCCACCATTTCAGCTAATGCAGCGCCCGTTGCAGCTGTTAAGGCCGCAATGGCACCACCACCAGGTGTAGGTTCTTTAGATGCAGTAGCGGCTAAAAAGTCACTTACTTTTTGTTCTACTAATTTCATATCTATACCTCATGTAAAGGAGATAACAAGAGGAACCTTGTTATCTCCTTATAATTACTATACAACTGTAACAGTTTAAACAATAAACGCTATAACTCTAATTAAAATTAGTCTTAAAGATTAATCCGTTTTAGAAAGACTAACTATAAGTATTTACTATTAGAATAAGCCTTTAATCGTACCATCTGCTTCTATATCCATATTGAGAGCTGCTGGGCGTTTAGGAAGGCCTGGCATAACCATTACATCACCTGTACGGCATACGATAAAGCCGGCCCCATTGGCAACGCGAATATCGGATACAGTAATAGTAAAGCCCTTTGGTGCACCGAGCAACGCAGGATTATCAGACAAGGAATATTGTGTTTTCGCCATACATACAGGCAAGCGATCGAGACCCCAATCCGCTAATTGTTTAATTTGCTTTTTAGCTTTATCCGTAAAGATAACACCATCACCACCATAAATCGTAGTAACGATTTTATTTACCTTTTCTTCTAAGCTATCTTCTACATCATATACGAATTTAGGTGTTGGTTTTGGACCCTCAAGCAATTCAACAACCTTTTTAGCCATATCGATGCCGCCTTCGCCGCCCTTTTCCCAACATTCATTAAGCTCAACAGGCACGCCGAATTCATTACACAAGCGAGTTAACTCAGCGATTTCCGCATCTGTATCGGTAGCAAATTTATTTATGGCTACCAGTACAGGTACGTTGAAGTAACGCATGTTTTCAATGGCTTTTTGTAAGTTGCTGAAACCTTTAGTAACAGCTCCAACATTTTCTGTATTAAGCTCTTGTTTTGGTACACCACCATGCATTTTAAGAGCTCGTAATGTAGCTACGATAACGATTGTATCAGGGAAAATATCGCCGTAACGACATTTAATGTCCAGGAACTTTTCAGCACCTAAATCAGCACCGAAGCCTGCTTCTGTAACTACGATATCACCTAATTTAAGACCTAATTTTGTAGCTACGATGGAATTACAACCATGAGCAATGTTTGCAAATGGACCACCGTGAACGATGGCTGGCGTATGTTCTAATGTTTGCACTAGATTTGGTTTGATAGCATCTTTCATAAGAAGGGCCATCGCACCTTGGCATCCAAGTTGATGTACATACACAGGCTCACCTGCTAAATTACAACCGATTACAATGCGACCAAAACGTTCTTTCAAATCTTCTAAATCTTTAGCTAAGCAAAGAATAGCCATAATTTCAGAAGCAACAGTAATCATGAAGTGATCTTCGCGAGGGAAACCACATACTTTACCGCCAAGAGCAACTGTTACATTACGAAGTGCACGGTCATTCATATCTAGAACGCGTGTCCAAGACAGCTGACGTAAATCAATTTGTAACTCATTGCCTTGATGGATATGGTTATCAATCATAGCGGACAACAAGTTATTGGCTGCTGTAATGGCATGCATATCACCAGTGAAGTGAAGATTGATATCATCCATTGGTACTACTTGAGCATAACCACCCCCTGCAGCACCACCTTTGATACCAAATACAGGGCCCAAGGATGGTTCACGCAAGGTTGCAATCGCATTTTTACCGATTTTTTGTAGGCCTTGTACGAGACCAATGCTCGTTGTGGACTTACCTTCCCCTGCTGGCGTAGGTGTAATAGCCGTAACAAGCACCAATTTACCATCTGGCTTAGCTTCTAAGCGACGAATGGCATCAAAAGAAATCTTCGCTTTATAATGACCATATTGTTCAATATCATCAGGTGTTAAACCACACTTATCGGCAATAACCTGAATTTTTTCCATTTTATTCTGTTGGGCAATCTCAATATCGCTTAACATAAAGCCTCCTCAGCGCTATGGCCACATAAACCTATATAACAACTATTAGATAGACGTATACGTTTTACAAAATATGTCTACTGTGAATGTATATTTGTACACTTACATTACTCTATTATATGTGAAAGTTGCTCTAATGTCTAATACTTATGTCTAACAAATTTAGTAATCTAACTAATATATAGCAAAACAAATACAATATATGCAGATAATCAAGAAAAGGCCCTGACGTAAATATACATCAGGGCTTTCAATATATACCGAATACTTATCTTATTAGAATGGGAATAGGATTGGAAGTAAAATAAGTGCTACGATACTTGATACAACGATAAGTGGTAAACCAGCTTTCACATAATCCATGAAGCTATAACCAGCTATATTGTATACCATAGTATTGGCAGGCATACCAATTGGTGTAGCATATGCCAAGGAGCTTGCAATTACAATGGCTGCAAGAACCGCTTTAGGATCGAAGCCAAGTTGAGGCGCTAAGCTAAGACCGATAGGAACTAGTAACGCACAAGTAGCTGTATTAGACATAAAGTTTGTCATAAACACACCAAGCGCAAAGATTACTACTAACACAACAATTGGAGATGGGCTCGCCCCAAGACTATTAACGATAATGTCAGCAATCACGCTACCAGTACCAGTTTTTACCATTGCATCACCGAGAGCCATGGAACCAGCAAAGAGCATAATTGTTTTCATGTCGATAGATTTAACAGCTGTCGTTTCGCTAATAACATTAGTCGCTACTAACACAAGCGCACCGATCCAAGCACTTACATAGAGTTTTACATCTAATTGTTTTTCAAAAATCATAGCAACCACTGTTAAAATCAATATGATCGCAGCAGTCCATTTCTTCCAAGATGGCACATGACTATAATCATCATTACCTTCAAAAGCACCATCTGGTTGATGACTAGGAGCATCTGGCAAGAAGCGTTTTCCAACTGTAGCATAGAATATAGTACCTACGATGAGAATTGGTAAACCTACTAGACCATAATCGAAGAAATTAAAGGAGCCTAAGCCTGCTTGTTGTAATCCGGCTTGAGCAATCATATTACCTGGAGCGCCGATAAGGGAGATATTCCCCCCCATGGCTGCTGCAAATACGAGAGGCATCAATAACTTAGTTTGTTTAAAACCACTCTTTTTACAGATACCTATAATTACAGGAATCAGTACAGCAGCTGTACCCGTATTAGATAAGAAACCAGATAAAATACCTGTAATCATCATAACTGCAACGAGTAAAGATGTTTCAGTTTTAGCAAACTTATGAACTACATTACCTACGCCTACGGCTACGCCTGTTGCAAAGAAAGCTTCACCAATAACAAACATACCCATAAATAGTAAGACATTTGGATCTACAAAACCGGCGAATGCTTCTTTAGCAGATAAGACTCCACTTAAGTGCAAACCTACTGCTACAACCATAGCAGTAATAGATAATGGAATTTTCTCCCATGCAAACATGACGATGGCAAATACCAAGAAGCCAAGAGTTATCATTACACTCGTATCCATAAATACCTCCCAATACGTGTAATATACCTAAAAAAGGGTACAAAAAAGGAGGATTGTACAAAATCCGTATAATCCTCCTATTTAGTTACATGTCACAATGCAATTATTTAATGAAGCCTACGTGTTTATAGAGCTCTTCTAACACCTCTTCTTTTTTCGCATTGTATTCTACTTTTTTATTTTCAAAATAGTTATTGCCCTCTGCATCAATAGATACGATAAGCGGACCAAATTCTTTAACCTTAAAAGTCCACAAAGTCTCACACATACCTAATTCACGCCAATTAGCAGATTCTACTTTTTCGACTTCTGTAGCAGCAAGAACTGCATTGCCTGCAGGGAATACACAGTGTAGTGCGCCAAAGTCTTTACATGCACGGGCTGTTTCAGGACCCATGCCACCTTTACCTACAATGAGACGTACACCAGTCTTTTTAACAAAGTCATATTCGAATTTTTCCATTCGCATAGATGTAGTAGGACCTACAGATACTACTTCAAATTCATTATCGCTTATAGTTCGAATAATTGGACCTGCATGAAGTATAGCCCCATCTTTAACATCAACCGGTAAAGTTTTACCTTCTTCTACCACACGACGATGCCCCATATCACGACTAGTTGTAATATGCCCAGTCAAATAAATTACATCGCCTGGCTTAATGCCTTCTAAATCAGATTTTTGAATTGGTGTAGTTAATATTTTCTTAGCCATTATAATGTCACTCCTTTATGAGATTTAACTGTGCAATTACCATCCTTATCAAATACGAGATCGCCGCGACGATGATTCCAACAACCTACACTAACAGCACAAGAAATAACAGATGGATGACGTGTACCATGTTCAATGTTAACACCTAATACAGTTTTATCCCCACCCATACCTTGAGGTCCAATACCAATCTTATTAATGCCATCTTCTAACAATTGTTCCATATAAGCCGCTTTTTCATTAGGTGCTTTTGAAGATACAGGGCGCATTAATGCCTTTTTAGATAATCCAGCAGCTGTATCAATAGTTGTAGCAATCCCTACACCTACCAATAGTGGAGGACATGCATTTAAGCCATAGCTTGTCATCAAATCAAGAACAAATTTAGCAACACCTTCATAACCTTCACCTGGCATCAATGTTTTACCGGACCCTGGCAAGGAGCACCCGCCGCCAGCCATGTAAGGGAAGATTTCTACATCATCGCGATCAGGAATGATATCCCAGTGAATATAAGGTGCAGTGAGGCCAATATTTTTACCAGTATTAAACTCATCAAAAGTTTCTACACAGTTCAATCGCAATGGAGCTTCTTGTGTAGCCTTATAGGTTGCTTCTCTTAGGATATCTTCTAATTCTCCTAGTAATGGATAATTAGATCCAACCTTTACCCAGAATTGTAATACACCAGTATCTTGACAAGAAGGACGATTAAGCTGAGCTGCTAAATCCATATTATGTTGCATTGTCTCATAAATAGATTTGGCCATGGGATTTTTTTCATCCTGCGCCAATTCATGAATTTTTTCTTGTACATCATCAGGCAATACCTTTGCCATATAAGAAATGAAATTAGCTATCTTATTTGTCATTTCTTGTACTTGTTGTTCCTTCGTACTCATCGCAAACCTCCAAAAAGACTTCATTATTTAAGACGTGATTATTTCTGTTTCGGAACCTTAGCTCCTTTCGATGATTTCATTGTACTCTTTTTTACAGGATATAACTATCCAATTTATAAGTTGATTTTTGCTTGTGAAAGCACGCTAAATTCATACAAAATCACCTATATAATTATATTTTTACCTATGTAAAATATACAATTACACCTATTCAGAAACATCAAAAAGAGCACTACTTATCAAAAGGTAGTGCTCTTTCATCATTTATTTTTATATGCTTATCAAATATACAAAATCACCTATACCTAATGATTGTATATCCCCCTAATTTTAATTTTCAAAATCATAAAATTATAAGCAATTACAAGGAATTATAACAATGAAAATTATGATTGTAATTTTTTTACAACCAGCTCAAGTTCTTCTCTAACATCCTGTAACTTTTGATTAGCCTCTTCCAATCTATCCTTATTGATAGAGGCATCTTGATATGGTAAATAGGTTTGCAATATATCTATAATATCCTTTTCCTGAGTAGAGATAATTTCCTTCCAATCATGTAACTTTGTTTTACGCCCCATCTCTTTTGCTTGTTTTCTATATTCAGATGGTGTTGTATGGAAGTGCTTCTTGAAGGCCACATTAAAGGCTTTAATATCTGCGAAGCCACAGCTACTCGCAATATGAGCCACCCCATCCTCAGAGTTAGCTAAACGAACTGTAGCCTCTCGTAATCTCAACCGCAACAAATACTCTAAAAAGGAAACTCCTAATTGGCGTTTAAAGAACTGAGATGTATAGTTCACATTATAACCGCCAATTTTGGCAATATCTTCTAACTCTATCTTCTGCTTATAATTTTCATCAATATAGGCAATCATTTTATCAAAGGTAGCTACAGTCATATCAGCAGGCTTTGTATGTACAGGGATAGTCTTAACCGCATCAATTTCCCGATATATATCACTCATCATGGCTAAATAATGATTCTCCAAGCATAATTGACGATCAGTACTTTCACTATTTACCATTAACAACATCATTTGTGCAGCACGATGACGTAGTGATGTAAAGAATTCATTATACCGATTAGTTTTATCTGATCGCAATACAAATTGGTACATACCAAAGTTCGGATCAAAGTATTGGAAAAACTCCTTGCCTACATGAATAACAAGAGCCGTTGTATCCTCTTCTAATGCCAACGTAGCATGACCAACTTGAGGGGAAATGATAATTGTATCAAGAGGTTCCATCGTGAAAACCTCACTATTACAACTCATGTCAATTCTGCCCTTTAACAAGATCAACACCTCTACGCCACTATGCCAGTTGTAATGATATGTACTAACCTTATATATATCACTATTGAAATCTATATGATTGTGTTTGTATGTATAGTGAAAGTAATCCATAACAACGTAACACCCCTCATAAAATCAAACAAATACCTCTCAATTATTTACATAAAAAATGCACCTCTTATAAATCTAAGAGATGCATTCATTATGATATATATAATTAACAACGGTCAACAGTAATTTTATATGTCATTAAAGTTATAGTTTTATATGTCATTAAAGTTATAGTTTTATATATCATTAACGTTATAGTTTTATGTTTCTATTCTTTAAATTACATAACCGCTGTAATAGCTGCTGCTAAGCCAAAGAAGATTCCTGGTGCATTAGCTAATGCTACTGGAATATCTCTATGTTCTTTGAATAAACCATACGCTACCCATAATGTACAGTTGATTGCAGCTACAAGTGGTTGGATCCAATCGCCAGTACCTGGATGAGCTAGGTTATGCATGATTTGTGGGAAGTAAGATACATACATAGCTACAGCAGTAACAGTTGCAACTTTACCTACGTTTTCCATAAATTTTACTTGATTCATATATCCTCCAAAATTATAACTTACTAATTTTTTACTCCTGATGAAGTATATTCTACTCAGTTTGGAGAATATAACTATCCAAATTAAAAGGTAGTTTTTCTAGTAAAACTTACATAAAACGATGATTTTCTTTTGATTTATTATATTTTTATTTCCCGACAATCTATAAATCCTCCCCCATAAAAGATATCAAAAAAGCACTACTTATCAATAGTAGTGCTTTTTAGGTAAGTATTTGATGATTTTTTATATAGAAAATCACCCAATTCTAACATTTATATATGTATCAAAAAATATTTGCTAATATTTTGCTAACAATACCTAGGTTATGAAGATATACATTCTATC
>NZ_CALJSP010000186.1:0-2012 GCF_937975875.1 Veillonella dispar
AAAGGGGAAGATACGGTACACTCTAGTGCAAGTTTGATTAAGGTACTCATTATGGAGTATGTATTCCATTTAGCTCGTACAGAGCAGTTGGACCTTAATGATACAGTTCCTCTATCTAGAACACCGCGTGTTGAAGGCGGTGGTGCATTACAAGAATTAGTAGCAAAGCATAGCTTTACGTATCTTGAGTTATGTCGTCTTATGATGGTTCTTAGCGATAATATGGCGACAAATTTACTCATTACTGTTCTAGGCATGGAGAATATCAATGCTCGTGCAGAACAGCTTGGTGTAGATGAAATAGAACTCAATCGTATGATGATGGACTTTGACGCTCTAGCAGAAGGCCGGGATAACCATTTGACTGCATTGTCTTTAGCTCGCCTTTATAAACACATTTTTGAATGTCGCGATAGAGATGCTTATGGCCGAGAAATGTGGAATATTTTAGGTCGCCAACAATTCCGTGATATCTTGCCATTTTACTGGGGCGAAGGCATACGCTTTCACCATAAAACAGGATCCCTTGATCGTGTAGAGCACGATGGGGGCGTATTAGAAACATTTAGAGGTCATTTCTGCTTTATCCTCTTGATGAGCGATATCGATAATGACCGAGGTAAAGAGTTAGGCGCTCGAGTAGGGCGTATCATGAAAGAATTTGTAGAGGAAGCATTGCCATGATGGATAAACGAAATTTGTTAAAACTCATGGTCCTTGCTCTTGGGGTGAGTGTGCTCTTATTTGTATTTGGTTATCCTCGCGGGGAACAACCAATTGATGAGCATACCATTCGATATGTTATTGAGCAGGAACCATCCACATTGGATCCAGCAAAGTCTACTACCTCTCCGGAGGCTACAGTTCAACTTCAATTATTTGACGGTTTAGTTCGTTTAAATGATGAAAGTGAACCAGAGGCAGCACTAGCTAAAAGCTGGGATATTTCTGATGATGGTCGCGAGTATACCTTCCATTTACGACCTGATTTGAAATGGTCTAATGGAGAGCCTTTGACGGCTCATGACTTTGAATACGCGTGGAAACGCGTATTAGACCCTGAAGTCCATGCGGACAATGCATATATGTTATATGTATTAAAAAATGGCGAAGCCTTTAATAATGGTGATGCCAAAGCTGAAGACGTTGGTGTTAAGGCCATCGATGATGATACATTGGTGGTTACCTTAGAAAATCCAACAGCTTATTTCTTAAAATTATTAGCATCTCACAGTTACTATCCAGTAAGTCAAAAGGCTGTAGAGGCTCATGAAAACTGGGCTGCTAATGCAGATACATTCGTGTCTAATGGTCCATACCGCTTATTATCTTGGAAACATAATGGGGAAATGGACTTCGTTAAGAACCCGAATTATTGGGATGCGGATTCCGTAAAAACAGAGAAGATGAATTGGCCTATCAGTGAATCGCAAAGCACACGCCTTACATTGGTTGAAGGTGGCGAAGCAGATATGACTGTTGAGCCTCCTGTAGCGGATCAAAAACGCTTAGAAGAAGCGGGCCTATTACATATTGGACCTATGCTTGGTAACTATTACTACGTATTCAATGTGAAAGCAGAACCTTTCACAGATCCTGAGGTGCGTAAAGCTTTCTCCATGGTTATCAACCGTGCTAATATTGTTAACAATATTGTTCGCGGTGGTAAAGAGGCTGCTTATGCCTTTGTTCCTTACGGTATGCTTGAAAGTAATGGGCGTGAAGATTTCCGTGAAGCGGGTAGCTATCTTGTTTATGAAGATGTAGAGCAAGCTAAAGAAATCTTGAAAAACGCTGGCTATGATAAAAATCATCCATTGTCTCCAATTACGATTTTGTATAATACAAGTGAATTACATAAAGCTATTGCAGAAGCGATTCAAGATGCATGGGTAAATGCTTTTGATGCTGATGTACGCTTACAAAATCAAGAGACAAAGGTGTTCTTAGCGGACCGTGAAGCTGGCAAATACCAAGTAGCTCGTGCTTCTTGGGTTGCGGATTACAGTGAT
>NZ_CALJSP010000187.1:0-8312 GCF_937975875.1 Veillonella dispar
TATAACGAAAGGAGAGGAATTAATGAGAGTTGTATGTATTGCAGCAAGTTGTGTTGGCTTGCTGACCACATTCGGTACGATGCCTAGTTTTGCGGCAGAAGTATCAAACCCATTTATACAACAAGAAGCGGCCCGAGCCGATGCTTCATTACGCCAACGTGCAGAAGCACCAATGACTGGGGCCGCTTTGCCGCGTTCAGAATCTGCCTATACAGGTTTAGATAAAGTGCCAATGAAGTCATTACCTAAGGAAAGTACATCGTTTGCAATAGAGCATATTGTAGTAACTTCTTCAGAACCAGTGTTACAAAAATATAAAAATCAATTGCAGGTATATAACCATAATCGCATTGGAACTGAGGGTATTCAGTTTTTACAAAAGGAATTACAAGAGCAACTGTTATCTGATGGGTATATTACGAGTCAAGTAGTTGTGCCAAATCAAGATTTACAGTCTGGTACACTCACTTTTGAGATTATGCCTGGCTATGTAGAAGATATTGTTCTTACAAATTCTAAAGCACGTACTAATTGGCGTAGTGCCTTTCCTGTAAGGCCGGGTTACGTATTACGTCGTCAAGCTCTTGAGCAAGGGATTGACCAAATGCGTAATGTACCAGGTCAAGATATTAAGATGACTATAGAGCCAGGTACAAAACCATTACATTCTATTATTAAGCTTACTGTTGAGCAAAAAGGTTTCGTACACGGATCTTTGATGCTAGATAATTCTGGAAATAAATCGACAGGGACGTATCAAGGGGCTGTATTTTTATCTTTCAGTCAATTGGCAGGACTCAATGACGTATTAACTACTAGCTTTACAAAAGACATCAGTCATCATGATGATGGACATGGATCAAAACAATATGCGGTTAGCTATTCCGTTCCTGACGGAAATCGTACGTATCGTATTTCAACGTATAAATATAGCTATAATCAATTAGTATTCATGCCAAATGCGTTTCGTTCTTCTGGCACTACGCAAGGTACAGAATTTGCAGTAGAGCAAGTATTAAATAGAACAAGTCGCTCTAAGACTTCGGCTGTAGCTAAAGTCATTCATAAGGAGCGTCATAATTATTTAGATGATGTGGAGCTTGGTGTACAAGAGCAACATACAACCGCTGTTGAAGTAGGTTTATCTCATCGTCAATATAGTGGGAATACTGTATCCGATGTATATCTATTCTATCGACAAGGCGTTAATGGATTGGGTGCTCAAGTACGGAGTTGGGAAGGCTTGTCAGACAATCCTACTACGCTATATAAAATGGCAGGCTTAGAAGGTCAAGTTCAAACGGGTGTTCGTATAGGTCATAAGCAAGGTACGTATACGATGCGTTTTAGAAGCCAGTTTACAGATCAACGCTTATTTGGTACCGAACAATTTAGTATTGGTGGTCGTTATTCTGTACGAGGCTTTAGTGGAGAAGAAACCTTAAGAGGAGATTCTGGCTATTATGTACAAAATGAATGGGCATTACCATTTAGAAAGCAACAAGTCACTCCATATGTAGGTGTAGATATTGGACATGTATGGGGCCCATCTACAGAAACGCAAGTAGGTAATACCTTGGTTGGTGGCGTAGTCGGGGTTCGCGGAACAGTTGGTGATGCTGTAAATTACGATGTATCACTGGGAACCCCTATTAAAAAGCCAGAAGGGTTTGATACAGATACGCGTGTGTGGGCCTTTAGAGGCAGTTATCAGTTTTAAGTGTTGTAATCTAGTGCAACTATACCATTACATGGTGAATGGTATGTACTAGCAAAGGAGAGTAATATGAATATAAGAAAGCATACGGCAATGGCTATCTTTGCTGCATTGTTAGCGACTAACTCTGCACCATGGATTCCTATGGCCCTTGCTAATCCTGTTGTACCTGATCAAGGTAAATTAGGACCCAAAATAGAAGAAGCTAGAAATGGCATGACTGTCGTTAATATTAATACACCTAATGATAAAGGGTTATCACATAACCAATATAATGCATTCAATGTAGACGAAAAGGGACTTATTCTAAATAATGCGAATCGCCCTGTAAATACAGAGCTCGCAGGCTATATTATGGGGAATCCTAATTTAGTAGGCCCTACAGCCAATACGATTTTAAATGAAGTAACGGGTACAAGCTCTACTTCTATGAATGGTGCTCTTGAAGTAGCCGGTAATAAGGCACATGTTATCGTTGCCAACCCTAATGGTATTTCTGTTAATAATGGCACATTTATTAATGCAAGTAGCGCTACACTCACAACGGGTAATCCAATGATTAATAACGGTAGTGTTACAGGCTATAATGTACAAAAAGGTGCTATTACAGTCGGCGAAAAAGGTCTTAATGCCTCTAAAACGGCACGGACAGATATGCTTGCTGAGGCTGTAAAGCTCAATGGTAAAGTTTGGGCCCAAGATGCTCAAGTTGTAACGGGTAAGAATGATATTTCCGTAGATGCTACTGGTAAAGTTACGAATACTCATAAAACTGGTGAATCAAGTCAAGTCGGCCTTGATGTAGCTGCTATTGGTGGGATGTATGCTAATAGTATGTACTTAGTGGGTACCAATGACGGCTTTGGGGTTAATAACCAAGGCGTATTGTCTGCACAAAACAAACTAACCATAGATAGTACTGGTAAGTTGCAAAATACAGGTACGATAGCTGCTACAGATGCCAATATTACAACCCAAAGTCTAGAGCAGATGAATAAGGGTAAACTTTATGTAGATACAGCAAAGATTACTACTGACTCTGTAATACAAACTGGTAATGCTACGACTAAAGAAGCACCTGTTATGATTGCCCAAAAAGATTTGTCTATAGCAACAAAATCTATTGTTAATACAGATGGTAGTGTAATCAAAGCAGAAGGTAAATTACAGCTTGGTAAAACGATGGATGAGAAAGGTACAGTATCCGGTAAAATAGATTCTGTAGTAAATACTGCATCTACCATTGAGTTTGGTCAAGGTGGAGCTTTACTTGCGAAATCTGTAGATAATAAAAATGGTGGTATTACCCTTAAGCGTGTAGCGGTAGAGGGTAAAGAGCATATCAAAAACGAAGTAGCTCCATCCGGTAGTATTAAGCGTTATCAATTGTCTGAGGAACGAATTTATGGACATGATGATGAAATTCCAAAAGATAAAGTAGTTGTACACTCTTCTGAGAATCTACAACTTTCCATAAATGGTAAACATCATGATAGTTGGACTAAATATGAATATGATCGTACACGTGAGGAAGATGTAGTAGATACATCTAATCCTGGACGAATTATTTCTGGCGGTAATTTACATGTGGATGTAGATCATATGGTGAATGAAGCTAGTCAAATTAGTGCTGCTGGCGATATTACTGGTACTGTAGGTCATTATGAGCAAAGTAATCCTAAAGGTAATGAATATATTACTGAAGAGGGCACAGCTACAAGTTATAGCCGTCATCATAAAAAAGGGTGGGATACTACCAATATTCGTGAAGCGAAGTATAAGAATACTAAGGTGAATCCTAAAGATGTACCTGTTGCCGTATATGGCGGTCATGTAGAAAATAGTAAAAGTGATACCACAGTAGATGCATCTCTATTAAATAGTATGAGTCAGTTATCGACGAACCCTAATACATCTTATGTGATTGAAACAGATCCTAACTTTACAAATCGTCGTAACTTCTTATCTTCTGATTACGTATTATCTCGTCTTAAATTAGACCCTATGAATATACAAAAACGTTTGGGTGATGGCTACTATGAGCAGCAACTCGTTATGCAAGAGATTATGCGTCAAACCGGTAAAAGTAGACTTCAATCTGGTCTTTCCGCAGAAGAACAATATCGCCAATTGATGGATGCAGGGATTAGTGTAACTAAATCTCAATCTATTGTATTAGGTCGAGGTTTAACCGAGGCTGAGCAAAAAAATCTTAAAGAAGATGTAGTGCTCCTAGTAAGTAAGTCTGTTGTATTACCAAATGGCAAAACTGAAACTGTGCTAGTGCCGACTCTATATTTAGCACCAAACACAAAACGAGTAGAAGGTGGCGCTAATTTGCAGGCCCAATCGATTAACCTTTCTGTTGATACTATGCATAATAGTGGTAGCATTGTAGCAGATAAGGATGTGACTCTTACTGGTAATTCCATTCACAATGATAATGGTCTTATTAAAGGTAATACGGCTACGGTTACAGCAAATGACGAAGTTCGTAATACACAAGGCACTATTATGGCTAACGATGTAGTCACTGTGTATGCTAAGAAGGACGTTATTAATGAAGGTGGCACCATTACACAAACTAATGCAGCTGGTTCCACAAAGATTAGCGCAGGACGCGATGTAATTAATAAAGGCCTGCAGTATGAGGCCGGTAATAGCAAAGTTGAATGGAACAGTAGCAACAACCGTCGTGAAACGATGACTGGTGTAGATCAAGGACGTATTGGTGGTGCTGGTCAAACAACAGTAGTAGCAGGCCGAGATGTATCTATGGAAGCAGGTATTGTCTCCTCTGATGTGAATACAACTGTTACGGCAGGTCGCAATGTAACGATGAAAGCAATGAATGCTACACATGAACTTGAAGAACATCGTTTTGATAAAGGTAAATCCGGTGGTGGACACTCTCAAACGACTCAGTCTCATGATCTGGTAAAAGCACAATCATCGGTTGGTAGTAGTATTGAAGGTAAGAACGTTTCTGTTGTAGCCTCTGATGCAGTACAACTGGAAGGTAGTCAAGTGTTAGCGGCAGATACAGTGCAAGTATCTGGTAATACGGTTTCATTAAATACGGCGAAGGCTAATAGCACAGTTAATCATGTGTATTTAGATAAAAAGAAAAGCTTAGTCAAACGTGAAAGTACAAATGCTGTTGATGACGTAACAAGCACATCTGTAACAGGTTCTACAGTAAGTGGTAAAGATATAACTATTACAAGTACTCAAGATGTAACAGGTCAATCTGCTCAAATTTTGGGTGAGAATACTGTATCTGTTACCGCTGGTGGTAAGGTAGAATTGGGCGCAGATAAAGCGATTATTGATGCCTCTAGTGCTTACCGTCATAAAAAATCTGGCTTTCTTGGTGGTGCCGGTATCGGTTTCTCTATTGGCAAAGAAAAACACAATATTGATGAAGCAAACCATGAAGAGGCTACTGTACGAAATATAATTGCTAGTACCAAGGGTACTGTTACTGTTAAGGCAAATGATACAGTTCGTCTTACAAGCGCAGATATTGTTGCTAAAGAAGGTGCAGTGTTAGATGGCTCTGCTGTTACATTAGATGGTAACGTGGATCATAACCACATGACATATGATGAACGTTACAAAAAAACTGGTCTTACTGTATCCTTAGGTGGTGCAATAGCAAATACACTTACAAATACTACGCGCACTATAAAACAAGCAGGTGGTCGTGATGACAAACGGTTGGCTGCACTTGAACTCAATGAAGCTCGTAAACAATTGCAAGATGGATATGAAGCAGTAGATGCAGCTTTACATGGAGAAAAAATACGCGATGCCGTAACAGGTAAAGTTGATAAAGTAGACGGTAAAGCTAAACGAGGAGCTAAAAATATTGATGATGCTATTAACTTATCTGTAAGCATTGGTAGCACTTCTAGAAAACAAGGGCAAGTAGTAGATATAAATACATATCAAGGTGGCACTCTTGTTAGTGATGGTAATGTACATATCAAGGCTCGTGATGCTCAGAAAACTGGTATTGGTTTAACTGGTGAAACAGTTGAGGCCAAAAAATTAGTATTAGATAGCGCTAGTGATATTAATCTTGAGGCCGGTAAGAATACTGTAGATGTTAATAACACCTATAAAAGCTCTGGATGGAGTGTTGGGGCAGGTATTAGCTTAACTGGTGGTGGCCTCCTCGATATTAATGCTAGTGGTTATATGGCTCGTCAAAATGGAGCTACCCATCAAGAAGGTTATATTCCAACAAAGATTAAAGCAGCTGAATTAGCACAACTTAAAGCAAAACGTGACACAAATATTATTGGTTCTACTGTATCTGGTAAAAAGGTAGAAGTAGATACAGGCCGTGATTTACATATTCAAAGCTTACAAGATGTAGATAACTTTAAAGAACATAGTAAATCTGCAGGCTTTTCTGTGTCCTCTAAACCAACGTTTAAAGACATCATGGGGAGTATCGGCGGTAGTGTTGGAAGGATTGATAGTAAATGGAAAAGTGTTACAAAACAGGCAGGTATTCATGCTGGAGATGATGGTTATATTATTAATACTGGTAATAAAACTAAACTTAAAGGTGCCATTATTTCAAGCAAAGCTGCAAAGAATAAAAATACAGTATCTACAAAAAATCTTATTATGGAGGATATTACCAATGAGGCTGAATATTCAGTTTCGGAAAATGGAGTACAATATAATAGATTTGGTGATATTAAATCAAAAAGTAAACATGATTTAGATAAGATATATAAAGAGCTTGGTGCGACACCAACAGGGGGGCTTGGTGCACATGATAAGTCTAGTTCTACTACCCAAAGTACAATCAGTGAAGGTATAATTAAAGAGAATGGTCGAATGGTAGATGTGAAAAGAATTAATACTGATATAGAACATTCCCTAAATACATTACATGCAATCTTTGATCGTAAATCTATTGAAGAGAAACAAGAACTGGCTAATCTGTTCAGTATTAATGCTAATGAGGCTATTCACCAAATTGCAAAACATGAAGGCTGGAATGATGGGGACCCTCGTAAGGTGGCATTACATACATTATTTGGAGGCGCTACGGCTTCTTTAGGTGGTTCTAACTATGCAGAAGGCGCTTACATAGGTGGAATAACTGAGGCGATGATGCCAGAATTAAAAAAATGGGCTGGAACAATAACAGGTCCAGACGGTAAGCAATATGTAAATCCAGAGAGATTACAGCAAATAGCATATATTTTGGGGTATGCTACGAATAAGAGCTTAGGTCAAAATGGACAATCTGGCGCTTATGTAGCACGTATGAGCGCCAAGTATAATCAAGGTTTTGAACTTTCTGAGTTTATGGATAATCCAATACAGTTTATGAAGCGTAGATTGGTTGAAACTAAGGGCGATGGTCCAAGTTACCAGTTTGCTGATAGACCAGTAGATAATACCTTAACGATTAATGAGCGTGCTGATATATTAGGGGGGAATGAAGGCTATTATAGCAAAGAGGAAGTTGAACAGGCCCATAAAGATCAAGATGCATATCAAGCTGAAATTAACGAAACAGTTCAAGCAGCCTTAGAACGTAATAGAACTCGAAATGAAGACCAGTATACAGAACCTTATACACCACCTATTGAGACAGAACAAGTAGTTGGTGGTGAAAGTGAAGCTACGCAAGCATATAATGTTTCGATGAGTGAAATTAATAATCCTACTGATGTTTCTAAAAAAGACGTTAATCGTGCTATTGCTGTAACTGGTGGAGTATCTAGTACTTGGTTAGTTGGCGGAGGATTACATCATGAGGGGGAGAGGTTGACTAATAAAGTTATATCGACAGATAAAGCGCTAAAATTAGGAACAATTTTAGGAAAAAGTGCAAGCAAAGCTGTAGCAATGGAAGTCGGTGGGTTGGCTGGAGATGCTGCGTTTACTGCAATTAATATGAATCAAAATAGAATTGAGTTTGAAGGTCGCCCTGATTTGATTGAAAAGGCCGATGAATTGGATAAAACATCACTAGCTATTGGCGCGAGTGGTTCTGCTGCTACACTTGGTACGGGAGTGGTAGGTACACCTGTTGCTGCTGCTTTTGTTGGTACAGGTTTTGTAGTGGGAAATACAATATATAGCTTTAATGCAGAGCTTGAGAAAGATAAGTTAAGAGAAGAGTATAAACTCTGGAAAACGGGGAGAAAATGAGTAAACTTGGAATATTAGGATATTTTTTTGTTTTTATATCTATATCATTATCTATAGGGTTATATAAAATTGAGATCCGTAAATGTTCATTTGATGAAAAATATGAATATATGAAAAAACATAGAATTTTTGGTAGCCTAACAAAGTATTTATCTATAATCTCTATTATAAGTTTAGTGGTATTAAATCTTAAATTTTTAATGGATAAAGATTATAAATTTATAGTAGATTATGGCAGTATTTGGTTGATTTTCTTCTTTTTTACAATACTCACGGGGTTTTGTCAAAAAAGAGATAGTATATATTTTAAAGAGGGCCTTATTGCAGCGTTTTCTGCATTATGGGGGATTATCGTGTTTGCTTATGCGTTTAGAAAAGTCCTTTTTTAAATAGAAAATATATATTGTTT
>NZ_CALJSP010000188.1:0-1486 GCF_937975875.1 Veillonella dispar
CCTCGGCGGCGGTCAGGTTCTTGCGGGTCATTCACGAGCATTAATCCAGTTTACATTACCGCGAATTGTGTTGATTTCACCATTGTGAACTAAGAAGCGGTTAGGATGCGCCCGAGCCCAGCTTGGGAATGTATTCGTACTGAAACGAGAGTGAACCATTGCCAATGCGGATGTAAAGTCAAGGTCACTCAAATCAAGGTAGAAGTCACGCAATTGACCAGGTGTCAACATACCTTTATATACAATTGTTTTAGAGGACAAGGATGCAATATAGAAATCGCTAGATAATTCCTTGCTCAATGGAACAATACGTTTTTCCGCTAATTTACGAATAATATATAATTTGCGTTCAAATTCTTTATTATTCGTTACGTCTGGGCCTTTGCCGATAAGGATTTGAATCATCCAAGGGCGAATCGCAGCTGCTTCTTTACCAACCTTTGTACCATCTACTGGTACTTCACGCCAGCCGAGAACTACTTGACCTTCTTCACGTACAACCTCTTCAAAAATGCGTTTTTGCTCGTTACGGAGGCTTTCATATTTGTGAGCAAATATCATACCCACGCCGTACTCACCAGCTGCAGGCAAGTTGATACCAAGCACTTCGCATTCGCGTTTGAAGAACTCATGCGGAATTTGTACCAAAATACCGGCACCATCCCCTGTGTCCTTATCTGCACCAGCACCACCACGGTGTTCAAGACGCTCTAAAATGCGCAAGCCATCATCGATAATATCATGGGATTTTTTCCCTTTAATATTAACGACAAAGCCCATACCGCACGCATCCTTTTCAAATTGGCTGCTGTACATACCATTAGCTTCAAGTCTAGCTTGATCTAGACGTTGTTGCTTGATTGTGCTCTGATTCATATCCATAACGTGCACTCCTTCATATCACTTGATCAATCCAAGCTCTGCGGCATCGTTCCGTTCGTTCTTGGTGAAAGTATAAACTATAAACTACCTCTAAAGAATCCATTCTGTAGTGATATTATCGGCTGTAATCGTCCATAACCTCATCTAAATTTTAAATTCTATAGAATTTTTGTCTATACATAGTATACTCCTGTCCACTGTGAATTGAAAATATAAAAAAAACATAGTCCATGACTTTAAGTCATAGACTATGCGTTTTTATCACTATTGTTTTTTGTATACAAGAATACACAAGCATCAATAGCTATATTTTTTTATCATCGATTGAGCTTTTTTTATTTTACGTGGCACGCTCTATGACCACATCTAGCGATTGAGCTTTCTTTGTTTTACGTGGCATGCTCTATGACCACATCATCATATAAATTATAATTGATGAACATTAGAAAAGCAATTATTACTTTTCACGTCCAAAGTCGTCCCCTACTTCACAGTTTACCGTTATAGGCTCTTCCTTACCATAAGGAACAAAGGTGAGTTCTGATGCATGCAAGCATTGGCGTGTATATGGCTTGTTGCGTGTACCATACATGGCATCACCAAC
>NZ_CALJSP010000189.1:0-15621 GCF_937975875.1 Veillonella dispar
GCCGCCCCTGCGGTGGTTGTTGTTATCGCTGCGCGCACTTCGGGACTGCCGCTTCCTTTAAGACGTTTAGAGGAACCTACGCCAAGCAAGGAACCACTTACAACGTGTGTCGTACTTACAGGTAAATGTAAGAATGTAGCTGTAAAAATAGTGATAGCAGAGTTTAAGTCAGCAGCAAAACCATTAATTGTTTCTAGTTTGAAAATCTTAGTCCCCATGGTGGAGATGATTTTCCAACCACCCACTGCTGTACCCATAGCCATAGCCGTAGCACAACAAAGTTTAACCCATAATGGTACATCCAATGTATCAATGAAGCCACCACTAAGCAAAGTTAACGTAATAATCCCCATCGCCTTTTGCGCATCATTAGAGCCATGTGAGAAGGCCATCATGATGGCAGATACAACTTGCATAGATCTAAATCTATCATTCAACGTAATTGGAGAGAATCTACCAAAGATAAGCAACAATACTTTCATCACAATATAGCCACCAATCATGGCTACAACTGGAGATAAAATAAGGGATAAGAAAATCTTTAAGATCCCTGCTTCATTTAAGGCATCAAAGCCTACGGACCAGCCTACAGCACCGATGATACCACCGATAAGCGCATGAGATGAGGAGCTCGGAATCCCCCAATACCATGTAAGCAAGTTCCATGTAATGGCACCGATGAGAGCAGCCGAAATGATTCCACTATTGATAAGAGATGCAGACATTACGATATCGCCACCGATTGTCTTTGCAACCCCTGTACTAACCATGGCTCCCAAGAAATTGAGTACTGCCGTCATCATAATAGCCTTTTTAGGCTCAATAGCACGGGTCGAAACAGATGTAGCAATGGCGTTCGCCGTATCGTGGAAGCCATTGATATAGTCGAAGGCTAATGCTAAAAATACTACTAGCCATACTAAATAATGAGACTCAAGCATATTTCAATACTACCCGGCGGAATGTACCAACCAAATCTTCGCATCCATCGATTACATCCTCCATGGCGCTAAGGATTTCCTTCCATTTGATAATTTCAATAGGATCTGTACACTCAGTGAAGAGCTTAGCCATTTCTTCGTGGTAAATATTATCCGCTTCAGACTCAAGTTTCAATACTTGGTGTACACGGCCTTCTACCTTTACATGGTCCTTTTTAAGGCTTCCCATATAACCAATAGATTTGTTAATATGTTTAACGCATTTTACAACGATTTCACTCATACGGATAGCACCATCACTTGGATTACCAACGTGGTACATAACCATTTTATCCATGATTTCTTTAATATTATCCAATGTAGTATCCAATTGGTCGATTAGAAGCTGAATATCTTCGCGATCCATTGGGGTAATGAATGTTTTACGCAAACGTTCTACAGTTTCGGTTACTAATTCATCGGCAGCTTTTTCCTTTGTATCAATTTCAAGAAAAGCTTCTTCTTTAGAGATTTCGCCTTTAAACACACGCTCCATCATCTCTGCACTTTCATATGTAAGAGCAGCATGATTTTCTAAAATACTGAAAAATTTTTCTTCTTTTCCTTTTAATTTAAAAGCCATGAAGATCCTCCTGAAACAGTATTGATTGCTTCTATAAATATAATTTAATTATAGCACACTAACCATAATTCCTAAACAATTTACCAATCTCTATATTCCAACCCCTATGCGTATATGGCATATATACTATTCATCACCATGAAAGTCTCAACAATATTTAGATATCATACAGATGGTCGCCTAAATATTTTAAACAAAAAAGCAGATAGCTGATTGAAATATCAACTATCTGCCTTTTATCTTAAGCCATATATATGCTTTTATAGTATGTACCAACTAACTATAGTTAACTGTTACTATTACGGTTACGGTTAATTCTTACTATTAACTATTTTTTACTATTAGTTATTAGCTTCCGCTGCTGCTTTAGCTGCTTCTGCGGCCTTTTTCAAGTTAGGCACAGATGTTGGGCATGTAGCTGGTGTGCAAGCACCATTAGGGCCCAAATCTTCAGAGCGGTTCACAAATGTTGTATGTAACATATGATGTGCTTTATGGCTCATAGGTTTGCCATCGAAGAACTCAGCATATAATTTTTGGATATCTGGATTATCACAAGAAGCTTTTACTGTTACTTCTGCATCACGAGTATACAAGGAAGCAATACGAGCTTCACGAGCTTTGTCAGCCATCGGTAATTTAACGCGTGGTTGACCACCGCCACCGATACAGCCACCACGGCAAGCCATTACTTCGATGAAGTCATAATGGATGTTTTCTGCACGCATGCGTTCGATGAATTTACGCAAGTTGCCTGTACCATGAACAGCCGCCACATGTAATGTTTTATCGCCAATGACTACGTCTGCTTCACGAGCACCGTCCATACCACGAATTGCTTCGAATGGGATCAATGTTTGAGGTGCATCTTCACCAGTTGCTAATTTGTAAGCCGCACGCATAGCCGCTTCCATAACGCCACCAGTGTTACCGAAGATGATACCACCACCAGATGCTTCACCCATCAATGGATCAAATGCAGAATCTTCTAATTCATCAAAGTTGATTTCTTCTGCACGTAACCATTTTGCAAGTTCACGTGTAGTAATACAGTAGTCTGTATCGCGCATTTCTGGTACATCCCAATATTCAGCAGAGGAGTTCATTTCATCGCGACGAATTTCGAATTTCTTAGCTGTACAAGGTGTTACTGCAACAGCAACGATTTGTTTTGCATCAAGGCCCATTTTTTCAGCAAAATATGTTTTTTGTGTAGGCGCTTGCATAGCGATTGGACTCTTAGCAGTAGACAAGTTTGGCAAGAATTCTGGATAGAATGTTTCAGCAAACTTTACCCAAGCAGGGCAACAAGATGTGAATTGAGGCAATACGGAATCACTATTGATAACGCGTTCCAACAACTCAGATGCTTCCTCCATGATAGTCATGTCCGCACCAAAGTTTGTATCAAGAATATAGTCACCACCCAATTTACGAAGGGCTGCAACCATTTTACCTTCTACAAATGTACCCGCATCAAGACCAAATTCTTCACCTAAGCCAACACGTACAGCAGGTGCAGTTTGGAATACAACGATTTTATTAGGGTCAGCAATAGCCGCTTTTACTTCATCAATTTCAGAGCGTTCATTGATGGAATCGAATGGACAAATAGATGCACATTGACCGCAATGAATACAAATTGGATGGTCCCCATTTGTTGTTAAATCATAATAATCAAATACGCCCATGTCTACAGCACAAGCTTTACGACATAAGGAGCAGTTTTTACATTTAGATAAATCTTGTACTAATGCAATGTTACCGTCTTCAATCGGTACACGACGGTCTAAAAATTGGTACTTACTCATGAGTTCCTCCTACTTAGGTAACGTTGTTATCGTTAATCGATGAAATTATACTATAATTTGTGACTTTTATCAATAAATTTACATGTAATTCCTTTGCATAACAGATATTAAAAAATCGCATGCTATAAGGAATTATAGGCGTTCTTCCAATTCCATCCACCGTTCTGTGAGCGCATCTATTTGGGATTGAGTCTCTTCTCGCTCAGCCATCAAGGATTGCATCTTCTCATAATCAGTAGCAACTTGACTAATCATGACATCGAGGCCCTTTACTAAATGCTCTAATTTAGGTAATTCCTCCATGATGTTAGCATACTCCGCTTCTTCCGCTTTATTTAGCCCCTTCTTTGGTACTTCTTTGAAAGTATCTCCTTCAGAAGTTGTGAGGCTACTATCATTCCCATCTGCTGAGTTTCCTAACGATGAAGTATCACTGCTAGTACTAGTTGCAGCCCCTTCCAATTTTTCATCTTTAGAAGTAACAGATGTACCTGTATTAGCCATATAAAATGGGCGCTTTCCACCGCTACTTTCATCTAAAGAATCCTTGTAGTCAGAATAGGAGCCATGAACAATCTCAATATGGCCATCACCACTGAACACAAAGAGTTTGTCCACAACGCGGTCTAGGAAATAACGATCGTGGCATACGGTGATAATGACACCACTAAAGGAGTCAAGGAAGTCCTCTAGTACCTCTAATGTAGGAATATCAAGATCATTGGTCGGTTCGTCTAGCAACAAAACATTAGGAGCGCTCATAAGCAATTTTAGTAGATACAACCGACGTCGTTCGCCACCTGAAAGTTTACGGATTGGCACACCATGTAGCTCAGGTGTAAATAGGAATCGTTCAAGAATCTGACCAGCACTCAATGTAGAGCCATCGCCCAACACCATATACGAATGGTCTTCCCGAATATAATCGAGAACACGCATATCTTCATCAAACTCTGGCAGTTCTTGTTTGAAGTGTGCAATGCGAACTGTCTCGCCTTTACCAATCGTACCGCTTGTAGGTTCATAGGTTCCATCAAGAATATTCATAAAGGTGGACTTGCCAACCCCATTAGGACCAACGATACCGATACGATCATGACGCACTACATGATAGGTAAAATCCTTAATCATAGGGCGCTCACCAAAGTAGAATGCCAAATGTTCAATATCAAAGATGGTTTTCCCTAAACGCGTTTTTAAAGCAATAGGATCCATTTGATCCGGGCGTCGGGTCTTCTCCATATTCTTAAGTTTTTCATAGCGGTCTAAACGAGCCTTTTGTTTTGTCGTTCTCGCCAACGCACCACGGCGTACCCATTCGATTTCTCGTTTTAAGAACTGACGACGCTTCTCTTCTGTAGCCGCCTCACGAGCCTCTCGATCAGCCTTTAAGGCAATAAACTCTTCGTAGTTGCCATCGTATTGGTACATACGTCGATTCGATAATTCTAAAATCCCATTACATACGGAATCGAGGAAATATCTATCATGGGTACTAATTAATAGTCCTCCTTGGCGAGCACTTAAATAAGACTCTAGCCAATCGATACTATCTTCATCTAAATGGTTTGTCGGTTCGTCTAGCAATAATAGATCACAAGGATATAATAATGCCTGCCCTAATGCAAGGCGACGCTTTTGACCACCAGATAACATAGCCACCTTTTGATCCACATCAGGAAAACCTAATTTAGATAAAATAATACGAGCCTCTTGCTCCACTTGCCAACCATCTTGTTGGTCCATCTGCTCCAAGGAATTCATATAGTTCCGTGATACTTTAGCATCCTCGCCACCAGCCTCTTGCATTTCGCGATATTCACGACTAATGCGCTCAAAGGATTGTACCATTCGTAAACGAGGATGATCACCATCAAGAACAGCTTCTAGTAATGTTGAATCCGGATCAAACTCAGGTGTTTGTGCTAGATAATGTATACTAGCCTTACCATTTCGCTCAATGGTCCCCTTATCTGGCTCCATTTGTCCTGCCAAAATTTTTAAGAAGGTAGACTTACCTGTCCCATTAATGCCCACAAGACCTAGCCGTTTTTCGGTGGTAAAAGTAATATTTACCTCCTTAAACAGCAGTCGTGTGCCATATGATTTTTCTATGTTTTGTAAACTAATAACGTTCATCGTATGCTCCTATTGTGTCATTCTGATATTTATTATACTACACATTACCATTGACAGTAACAGGCCCCCTCAGTAGAATAAACGTAACATATATATTCATGAGGAGGTCCACATGGCAGCAGATATCGTTTTAGACTTTTATGAAACTATCAATTTTGAACTTATCGATATCGATGGGTATGATACATTATTTACAGAGCTCTTGGAAGATGGCACCTATGCAACTGTGTCCGATGATGACGGTCATTTGCCAGAGGATTTAGAAACGCCAATCGTATTCAATGTATACGACGACAATGACTCCTTCCAATGGAGTGTGACCCTCGATGACTCTTACCAACTAAAAGACTTGTTAGATAGTGCTGAAAGCACAGATGCATTCTTGGAAACACTTCAAAAAATTCGACAAGAACATATTGAACAATACCAATAAAACAAAAGCGATGACCTTAGACAGGTCATCGCTTTTATAATTTTATAAAACTATTAACTAATAGATTGCTCTGCTTTCACTAATTCTACCGGCGTCTCAGCATCTAATATGGCTATAAGACTATTTACGATATTAGCCGCACCATCCACATGCCATTCACGAGCGCGCTCAGACATTTGTTGAAGTCTTGGAGAGTTAATAAGAAGCGCGGTCACAACGTCTTCCAAGTTATGAATATCACGAGCCCAACGAGCACAACCTCGTTGTTCTAACAGCTCTGCATTGGCCTCTTCTTGCCCTGGGATAGCGTTAAAGAATACCATAGGCAAACCAATAGTAACCGCTTCCATACATGTTAACGCACCAGGCTTTGTTACCAGCAAAGAAGACGACTTCATAAGTTCCGAAATATTCGTAGTATATCCGTATACAATGGTCTTAGTTCGCATAGATTCACTAAGGGTAACTAAGGATTCATAAAGAGATGTATTTTGACCGGCTACGACAGTAATTTCATCAATACCGTTTACTTCATCTAAATGTTTTAATGCCGTTTCTAGAGAACCTAACCCTAGGCCCCCACCCATAACGAGCACTTTTACCGGTTTCTCTAAGCTATATTCTTCAATAGCATCACGGAAGAAGGAGCGACGCACAGGAATACCGGATACATGGATACGTGATTCATCGATACCAGCCGCTACCATTTCATCTACCATCGATTCAGTAGCTACATAGTATGTATCAATTTGTGGGTATAGCCAAAATTGATGACTACTAAAGTCCGTCATAATAGCTACTAATGGTACATCGATATGTCCTTGGCGTTTTAAGATAGACGCTGCACCACATGGAAATGGATGGGTAAAGACCATCACATCTGGCTCTTCTTGTTGTACCAATTTGAGCATGCGGCTTTTCAATAGGTATGATAATGCAGTTTGCATAATCGTACCTCGTTTTTCCCCTTTTGATACGCGGTAAATCATATCATATAGCATCGGAAATACGTCAATCATCTTGATATACGTACCCTTGATCAAATGCTCTACAGACATGGTTTCTGTATCAAGAAAGTCCACATGAGTTATCGATGCTTGTGGTTCTTTCTCTTTCCAATATTCTTCTATGGCTCTGGCGGCCTGCATATGTCCTGTCCCAATAGAAGCGGACACGATGAGAACCTTCCGTGATCTTTCGTTATTCATAGTACACCCTTTCTCTGTGCATTATACCATAAATAGACGAAAAAAAGAGACCTCGAAAGGTCTCTTTCCAATCCATTAGGGATTATTTTTTGCGTTTTTTAGCTTTTGCAGCGTTAACTTGTTCTTTCAAACCTTTACCAGCTTTGAATGCAGGGGATTTGGAAGCTGCGATAGTGATAGTTTTACCGTTTTGTGGGTTACGGCCTTCACGAGCTGCGCGTTCACGAACTTCGAATGTACCGAAGCCGATAACTTGTACTTTACCGCCAGCAGCTAATTCTTCAGCAACTGTGTCAAATACAGCTTTTACCGCTTTTTCAGCGTCTTTTTTAGTTAATTCAGTTTTTTGTGCAACACTTGCGATTAATTCTGTTTTGTTCATGACAGAACCTCCTTAAAAATACTATACCTAAGAAGCATGCAAACCTCTAGGCTACTTTTCCTGCACTTTAGCCTCCTCCCAAAAAGCATCCAGCTCAGCTAATGAAAAGTCTTCCCATGAGCGATCGCTTTGGTTAACACAAGCTTCTACATGTAAAAAACGCTGTCGGAACTTTGTGTTTGTGCGATTTAGTGCATTTTCACCGCTTATTTTATACCATCTTAATAGATTAATCAAGGAAAAAAGCACATCTCCCGCTTCTTTTTCCATATTTTCTCTATCTTCTTGGGCAATAGCTTCCTTAAATTCACCCATTTCTTCGGAAACTTTCGCCCAAACTGGATCGAGCTCATCCCAGTCAAAACCTAGCTTTGCAGCCTTTTCTTGTAGTTTGTAAGCCGCTACTAATGCAGGTAAACCTTTGGATACACCATCCAATACAGATTTTTGTATATTTTTCTTTTCTTGCGCCTTTAATTCATCCCAACTGTATGATTTTTCATTATTTTCAGGGTCAAAAACATGGGGATGACGACAAATCATCTTTTCTGTCACATCGTGAATTACATCTTCTAATGTAAATTGACCTGCTTCCTCAGCTAATTGACTGTGAAAGACAACTTGTAATAATACATCACCAAGTTCTTCACGAAGATTTGGCATATCTTTATTATCGATAGCATCTACTACTTCATAGGTTTCTTCGATGAAATATCGACGCAACGACTCATGAGTTTGCTTTTGATCCCAAGGGCAACCATTCGGAGCACGCAAAGCTTTTACCACATCTACTAATGGTTGTACCGATACTGGCTTATCAGTATTGTTCTTCATATAGCTTAGCCTCCTCCTTATCTCGGCGAGCTTGTAAGCGCTTACCTATAACAGGGAAATGATACATATCAGCTTTCACAACGGCCTTTGTTAACCATAGGGATAAACCATACACAAATACAGCCACAATAATAGCCGCTGCTACGGCACCACCGTTACCGAACAGTTCTACGGTCGTCACATATACCACCTGTGTGGCACCGCCCATAGCCATGGCAGATACCACAATTTTTAATAGTTCTAATTTATTCAGTACGGAGCCTACATATTTTTTAACAAATATATAGTTTATAAGTGCAGCAATGGCAAAGTTTAAATTCGTTGCCCATGCAGCACCATTAATGCCAAGTTCAATAGTACCTGTCAATTGATAGTCCAAGAATGTCTTAGCCAACAGACCAATAAAAATGGCTACCATTGGAATAACCGTTCTACCTAAGCCCTGCAAAATACCTGCTGTAATCTGTTGCCACCCTAAGAATATAATACTCAAGCTAATAACAGCAATAACAGGGCCAGCATGAGGCGTTGCATATATCAATTTAGATATAGGTGTCGCTAATACGCAGAGCCCAATGCAAGCTGGTATGGTAAACATATTGGCAATTTTAATGGCTGTACCGGCGCGCTGTACAATCCGGTGCACATCGCCTTGAGCATGGGCCTCAGATACGGCTGGTACAAGGCTAGCAGCCAAGGATGTAGTCAAAATGATAGGTAACCCAATTAACGATGTAGCCATCCCTGTGAGATAGCCAAATTGTGTTGTCGCTTCATTGAGGTAATACCCGATATCCATCAATCTCTTTGGGACGATAAATGTATCGATAAGAGATACCATAGGCAACATAATATTGGCCATTGATACTGGTATAGCCAAGCTAAATAGTCGTTTGACTACAGAGCTATTGCTTTCACCGATAGCATTTGGATTCTGCTGCGCCAACATTTGCGCCCGTACACGACGCTGACGATAGTAAAAGTAAATCAATACGAGCAATCCAGCTAATACACCGGGGAATGTAGCAAACGTTGCACCACCTGCCGCCAAGTGTAGCCCTCTATCAATGAAATAATAAGCTAAGCCCACCATAGAGGATACGCGGAAGATTTGTTCAAAGACTTGGCTAGTTCCCGTAGGCACCATGTATTGGAAGCCTTGGAAGTAACCTCTAAAACAGCTCAAAATTGTAACGATGAAGATAGCTGGCGACAATAGCTGAATCGCTAAGAGTGCACGAGGATCTGTAATAATATGGGTATCTATGAGCCACTGTGCACTGCCGTATAAAGCTACACTAAATACAAGGCCTAATAGTGTTAACACCTTTAACGATACGGAAAATACCTGTTGTACGCCCCGCATATCATCATTAGCTAGCTTTTCCGCAATCATAATAGATATAGCAACAGGAATGCCTGCAGCGGAAATACTAACGATAATTTGATAAATCGGATAGGCCATCATATATAGGCCAATCCCTTCACCACCGAGAACGCGTGCAATAAGGACTTTACTGAAAGCACCGATAACCTTAACGATAATCCCAGCTAAGGTTAAAATCATAGCCCCCTTTAAAAATCGATTCATAGGCCCTCCTTAGACGATGATTTTTGGCTCAAAGCCTTCATCACCGCTTCCGTAATGGTCAAAATAGAACCTTTCATACCATTAAGGCTCACATATAATGTGGCTGGCTTGGTGTCTGTAAATTTCATCTTCTTCCAGAGATCTTCTCGTACAGCCCCCATATCCCAGTCGGCCATCTTAGAATCATCATGCCAATGGATAGTAAGCTGTTGATCTCTACGAACGATACTTTTAATGCCAAGTAAACGTGCTTGCTCTTTAATTTGGGCAATGCGCAATAGTCGGTCCACAGGATCTGTTGGCGTACCGAATCGGTCGATGAGTTCGTCTGTCATATCATCAAGCTGTTCTTTTGATTTAATATGTAATAATCGTTGATATACAGAAATCTTGCGAGCGCTATCCTTGATATATACATCGTCGATAAAAGCATCTACTTCTAAGTCGATTGCTGGGTCAATGGATACTTCCCGTTCCACCTCTTTATTTTGAGCCTTCGCAATAGCCTCTTCTAACATACTTACGTACATACCAAAACCGACGGATGCGATATTGCCATGTTGCTGTGAACCTAAGAGGTTACCAGCACCGCGAATTTCTAAATCGCGCATAGCCAATTTAAACCCAGCACCGAGCTCTGTGAATTCTTCAATAGCTTTTAAGCGCTTTTCTGCAGCCTCTGAAAGCATTTTATCAGGTCGATACATAAAGTATGCATAGGCACGTCTACGAGAACGCCCTACACGGCCACGCATTTGATATAGCTGAGATAAGCCTAAGCGATCCGCATCATAAATGATGATGGTATTCGCATTTGGTATATCTAGACCAGTTTCGATGATACTAGTAGACAATAATACATCATAATGGCCTTCATAGAAATCAGTCATGATTTCCTCAATTTGACGGCCTGTCATTTGACCATGAGCAATAGCGTATCGTAAACCAGGCAAGGCCTCTTCTAATAACTCACCCATATGATTAATGGATGCTACGCGGTTATATACAAAGTAAACCTGACCACCACGCGCCAATTCGCGCTTGATCGCATCGGCCACGAGGTTCATATCATATTCCACTACATAGGTTTGAACAGGCAACCGTTCTTCTGGTGGCGTATTGATAACGGACATTTCACGAACACCAACGAGAGACATGTGTAATGTTCGAGGAATTGGGGTCGCACTTAAAGTGAGTACATCAATATTATTGGCCCACTCTTTCCATTTTTCCTTTTGAGCTACCCCGAAACGTTGCTCCTCGTCTACAACGAGCATACCTAAATCTTTAAAGACAACCTTTTTATTGAGCAAGGAATGTGTACCGATAAGAACATCAATGGAGCCATCCTCAACGCCTTTTAGAACTTGTTTTTTCTCTGCTGTACTGCGGAAACGATTGAGTACATCTACCTTGACACCAAATGGAGCAAAACGGTTCAAGAAGGTTTGGAAATGTTGCTGTGCCAAAACAGTAGTTGGAACAAGTACCGCTACTTGTTTGCCACTCATAACAGCCTTAAAGATGGCACGCATGGCCACCTCTGTTTTACCAAAGCCTACGTCACCTGCTAGCAAACGGTCCATAGGAACTGGTTTTTCCATGGACTCCTTAATTTCTGCTGTAGCTTGTAATTGGTCTTCCGTTTCTTCATAAGGGAATGCATCTTCAAATTCCTGCTGCCATGGTTGGTCAGGCAAGAATGCAAAGCCTTGCGTTATTTCACGCTGTGCATAGAGGTCAACTAACTTATCTGCTAAATCATCAATAGATTTCTTTGCCTTTGTAACAACCTTAGCCCAGTCACGGCCACCCATTTTATTGATGCGTGGCACATCACCTTCATTACCAATATACTTTTGTAATTGATCTAAGTTGTTGGCAGGTAAGAATAATTTATCTGATCCCGCATAGTCAATTTCAATATAATCCCGATGAATACCTTCTGTTTCTATCGTTTTAAGGCCAATATATTTACCAATACCGTGCATACTATGTACAACATAGTCACCAGGCGTTAAATCGGTGAAATAATTAATTTCTTGACCCTTTTTAGGCTTGTTCCGAAGTTTGCGTTTTTGTTGTCCGTAAATATTACCTTCTACGACAACTACTAAATGGCTATTTGGTAATTCAAAGCCATCGGTCAATAAACCTTGTAAGATAACTACCGTATTAGGCTTTGCAATCCATTCCGCACTATGAACAAAATCAATGTTTTCCCCTTCAAGGGCACGTTCAATCCCTTCTCTTCGTTGTTGATTATTTAATACCAATACAACTTGATGATTTAAGCGATGCCATTGCTTAATCTCATCGGTTAATAAAGGAATTTGACGCTCAAAGCTCGTCATCGTCTTGCCTTGAATACCAATTGGGGTAAATCCAGCTAAGCCAATAGAACGTTGTTGCATAAATGTGAAAGCTACTTGATTCGTCGCTTCTACAGTACGTTGCAATTCACTCCAGTCACAATGATTTTTACGATGTGTTGGATCTTCCTTAAGGAATTTCTTTAATGCTTCCTGAATACGACCAGGCTCATCGTAAATAAGAGTGCCTTCGTTCACATAGGACAATAAGGTGCAATCTGCATCACTTTTACCAAGAAAGAAAGGTGTCACTGTATAAGAATTAATTTGTTCAATGGAACGTTGGTTCTCCACAGAGAAGAACCGCAACGTATCAATTTCATCGCCAAAGAACTCAATCCGTATGGGATGTTCACTATTAACAGGATATATGTCTAAAATATCCCCGCGCACGGCAAAATGACCACGTTGTTCCACCTGGTCTACACGTTCATATCCAATTGTAACGAGCTGTTCAAGAGCTGTATCGCGTTCAATCGTATCATTCAAAGAGAAATGTAACGACTGTCCTTTTAAATATTGTGGAGATACCACATACTGTGTAACCTCTTCAGCATTCGCTATGACTACGGCCGGTTCCTGCCATGCAAGCAATGCTAAGGCACGCATTTGAGCCCCTTGGTCCTCAAGGCTACGAGCAATCGTTGTAAAGTCCACATGATCTGTTATAGGAAATGATAGGACTGGGATATTAGGCCAGAAAAAGGCTAAATCTCGTTCCCACATCTCTTTATGGTCCTTATCATGGACTACGATAACTACGGGCTTTGTAAGGCCCGTAGAAAAAGCTTGGTTTAAGAGGAAACTCTTTTGAGATCCACTAAGACCATATATGACTGACTTTCCTTTCCGCTGAAATGCGTTTAGCCCATCCACAAAGGATGGGTTCTGTGAAAGCAGCTGTGTTAATGTATTATCCATACTGCACCATATAGTATTACTATGATTACTTAAATTAATAGTTCTAACCCATTTATTATAACATTTTTGGGCAAAAAAAATAGCACCTCAAAAGGTGCAATAAAGTTGGTGCGGGAGAAGGGACTTGAACCCCCACGCCGTAAGGCGCCAGATCCTAAGTCTGGTGCGTCTGCCAATTCCGCCACTCCCGCGTCTCAACTGAAATAATAATATCATGTATATAATTCATCGTCAATCATTTTTTTAGATTTAACTAAAATTTCATGTTGCCTCTAAAATATCTACTATATAACTAATTAAATATCTACTATATAACTAATTCTATTTTTTCTATTTTTCTTATTTTAACCTTACATATTGGTTATTATATAAATTGTAAAATGAAAAAGAGACTGACCCAGAATCCGAACTACTAGAATCCTGGGTCAGCCTCTTTTTTAGGATGATGATGAATAAATGCATGCCCTACATTTACCATAAAATATATTAACAGTCATAACACATGTCATGCTGGTAATACCAAGAAGGTATTATTCACCATAACCATGCCATCGACATTTAGGGCTTTCGAATACAATCTAACTCATAAATAATGAAGATTATATAGAACTAAAAAATCCTTTTTACGGGTACGTAAAAAGGAGCTACTAACTTCTCCTCCCTATCTCTCGTAGGTCAAATGGTGAATGTTGAATAGGCAGTTCTCCTGACTCGGCGTCATCGCTCATCTAGCCTTCCCAGTTTCCCAGTGACTTAATTTAGACTCGCTCGACCATACAGTGGCGGGACCGTGCTGGCATTTAACCAGCTTCTCTATTATGCTTTTCAGCACCTATTCCCAAATATAATGTTTTCTATGAGTTAATATTAACACCACTATCGTATTAAGTCAATTTATTTTTGTAATTTAATTTATTCATCTTTTATTCATCTATTGCCATATATGATATTTTTAATTACAATATAAAGGTATCTAAAAATAGGAGGAATCTATGTATATCGGAGATTTCATTAAAGAATATCGCGAAGCAAATAGTGTATCTATCGAAGACTTCGCGAACAAAGCAAGCTTAACAGTTGCTGAGATTGAAGCATTAGAAAAAAACGTACAAGAAGATGGTACTGTAGTGCCTGTTGCAATGCGCCAGATTAAAGGTATTGCAGCAGCTATGAATGAGCCAATGCCTGTAGTTATGGCTCAGATTCCTTCCGATCAAGAATTAGTTGTCCATGTAGTAGCTGAGTCTGATCAGCCCCATGCAAAGTAATAAGGAGAATAAATGAAGCGTAGTTTATTAATTGCAGCAGCTTTCACAATCTTAGGCATCCTACCCTCTCAAGCAGTCAATATTGCTGACTTAGAGAATGCAAGAGGTTATGCCTACTTATATCGTATGAATGGTCAAAACTATTACGCAGAACAACGCGTTAAAGTTATCGCCGGTGAAGGTCATAAATTTGAAATTATCGGTCGCACCTATAGCCATCAAGGAGCTCAATATTATATGACAGAGTACATAAACCATTATTACTTTGATCAAGATGCCGATACAATTCAATGGGTCCAAGAACAACGTAATATTATCGATGCCCGTACAGGTAGAGTATTACGTGAGGAAAAACGACCTAAAGCTAAATTGATTACTTTAAAACCAGATACTTATGGTTATATGCAAGCCATCTATTGGCGTGACCTTGCTGTTGCCGCTGGTCAACTTAAATAAGCCAACGATAGACGAATTTCTAGTTTATAATAGTTTCTGTATAAAAATCTACATACAACAAAGGACTCTACTCATAAGAATGTAGAGTCCTTTTTATTATGCAGTTAATATGAAGGTTACAGAACAAAACGGCGTTATATGACAAAGCGTGTTAGTACTACAATCCCAAACATGAATTAATAAAATAAAAAAGCACCACATTACTGTGATGCTTTAATTTGGTGACCCAGAAGGGATTCGAACCCCTGGCCTTTTGATTCGTAGTCAAACGCTCTATCCAGCTGAGCTACTGAGTCATGTACTTGGTACTCACTTATATTAACACAACGCTTAAATCTATGCAAGCATTTTTTTAATATTTTTTGAGTAATTTTATGGACATGCGGTCCGAAGACCGCAATCCAAATTTTGGCAGGGGCAGTAGGACTTGAACCCACAACCAACGGTTTTGGAGACCGCTACTCTACCAATTGAGCTATACCCCTATGTTCATCAAGCCGTGCTTGATACTTGATTAGTTTAACAAAAAATAGACTCTATGTCAAGAAACAAAGCGATTTAAAATAATGAAATAATCTAGAGTAATCACGTAAAATTATCTTCGAGGCTATCGTGAAATACCGCAAGATGAAAAACCAGGGAG
>NZ_CALJSP010000190.1:0-2123 GCF_937975875.1 Veillonella dispar
ATCAGTCCCCAACGCTTTAAGTGCTTTAACCTCTCTAATAGTAAGTTGACGAGAAGCACCACGTTTTACACCGCCCAATGTGAGACCTGCATAAGCAATACGTTTTAAGTTATGAATGCGATATCCAAAGTGTTCAAACATACGACGAACTTGGCGATTACGACCTTCATGGATGGTAATCTCTACTTCATGAACACCGTTATGATCGTCAAAACCTAAGTCTACGATTGTAGCAGGTGCTGTCATTCCATCTTCAAGTTTAACGCCATTGGCAATGACTTGTAAATCTTCATCACGAACGCGACCTTTAATGCGCACTTCATAGGTTTTTTCTACACCTTTAGATGGATGTGTTAAGTTTTGTGCTAACTCACCATCATTGGTAAGTAATAATAAACCTTCAGTATATAAATCGAGACGACCAATAGGATAAATGCGTTTAGATTCGTTTTTGATATAATCTAAAACAGTTTCTCGACCTTGAGGGTCAGATACAGATGTAATGACGCCCTTAGGCTTATTTAATAAATAATACACAGGCTTTTCTTGCGCCAATAATTGGCCATTAACCTTAACCTTATCTTTTTGAGGGTCGATTTTAACGCCCAGCTCAGTTACCTTGCGGCCATTAACTTGAACTTTCCCCTCCGTAATTAATTCTTCTGCCTTACGTCGTGATGCAACACCACAACTAGCAATAAATTTTTGTAATCGTTCCATATTATCCTTCTGTTTCCGAAACTTCTTGATGTAAAGCTTCAATAGATTCTACACCAGCACTTCTTAAAAACTCGTCGGTTGTGCCATAAAGAATAGGTCTACCTACAGTATCTTTATGACCTAGTTCCGCAATAAGAGATCGAGTGAGTAATTGTTTAATAATCTTATCACTATTTACACCGCGGATTTCTTCAATTTCAGCTTTAGTTATTGGTTGTTTATAGGCTATAACAGCTAATGTTTCCATCGCTGCATTAGATAATTTATCTTCTCTCTTACGGATATGACCTACATAGTCAGCACTTTCCATGGCACTAACTAACTCAATACCTGCTCCAGATACTCTCAAACGGATGCCGCGATTTTGCTCATCTAGTTCCCGTTGTAATGTATCTATATAATCTTGTACTTCCTCTTTTGAAAGTTCAAATACTTCTTCAAGCATTTCTATTGATATAGGTTTTGCCGATGAGAATAACACGGCCTCTAAATGCATTGTTGGTAAGCTCATATAGCCCCCTTTCTATACGGTACCTTCTAAGGCTGCAGTGAATACAATATCATCCTCTTCATAGCGCATTTCCATGATTTGTTGTTTCAACAATTCTAAAACAGCCATAAAGATCGTTACCATACCACTTTTTGTTTCAATTGCTACTAATAACTCTCTAAAGTGTAAACTTTCACCACGACGTATACGACTAGATAAAGACAGAATCATATCTTCTAAGCTATAACTGTCTTTTTCAACCTTTACTTCACGAATAGGCTCCTCTTCAGTTAATTCCTTAGCGCGTTTTATAGTCTGATAAAAAATCTCATATAATCGGGAAAGTTCTAAATTATATACATTATCTAACCCAAGTACGCTTGTTTCTTCAGGTCTACTAAATATATTAGCGGATACAGCCGTACGTTCCATCAGTATAGCTGTAAAATCTTTGATTTTCTTAAACTCTACTAATTTAGCTACCAATTCATCACGTGGATCTTCAGCATCTTCTGGCTCAGGGTCAGCTTTAGGTAATAGCATACGCGATTTAATCTGTAACAAAGTAGAAGCCATTACAAGAAACTCACTACTATAATGAATATCAAAGTGATTCCAATTATCTAAATATTCCAAGTATTGACTCGTAATTTCAACGATAGGAATATCGGTGATTTCTATTTTATGTTTTTCAATAAGATGCAAAAGCAAGTCCAAAGGACCTTCAAAGACATCCAACTTATAATTATAATCGCCCATAAACCCCAATCCTTAGAAAATATACTTTAACTATATAATTATAAAGCATTTATAGTAGTACTTTCAAATAATTGTTTTTTTTACAGTCATCTGCTATCTTTATTATAGTATGTTTGGCATTGAGCGCGATTACATGCAGCGGACATGCCACTAC
>NZ_CALJSP010000191.1:0-14555 GCF_937975875.1 Veillonella dispar
TATGAATTAATATACGATTATATACATTTTTGTTTGATTGAGGTGATAATATGGATCAAGGTGTGATCGATTATATTGCTAATGTCTTTGATATACCAAAGCTGGCACAACCTGTAAGTGCTGTCCAAATGCCTTTACCCTTAACACGATTGGCGGAGATACCATTAGATAGTTCTGTTAATCAGTGCCAAGGCTTTTGTTATAACTCTAAAAAAGATGTATTTGTTCTTGCCTGTATAAACTCAGATAATACAAAGCAAATTATTTATGAAATTAACCCCACAACGTTGCAAGTGGTTGCTAAGTATGAATATAGTCAAAAACGTTTATTAGGTCATATGAATACGTTAACCTATAATCCGAATAACAATCGTTACTATACTACTAATGCCGTTGTAGATGGATATATTGTTACGCCTATAGAGGCTGATAGTATGATTGTTGAAGCGCCTATTAAATTGAAAGAAAAGGTATTTAACTTTGCCTTTGATAAAGACCGTAATCAATATGTGTCGATTGTGCCTTTAACAAATTCTCATCGTACTATTAACTACTATGATTCAAATTTTAATAAGGTAAAAACGTATAAGATTGATGCAGAGCATACCGACTTAAATAATAATGGTGCTTATGCTGCTAATGGTAATACTATTTTTACAACCTTAACGACCTTCGTTTTCGTCGATGATGAAGGCGTAGTAAAGAATATAAGTCCTTATACTTCAGGAATGGAAGTAGAAGATATGGATTATCGTAATGGTCAAATGTATGTGGCCGTTAATCGCAAGGGAAAGGTTGAAATTTATAGTTTGCCTACATTACCATTTTCAGTAAATGCCTAGATTTTATCTATGTTTTTATCCACTTTAAGAGTGTATAATATAAATGTTAGGGTAATTTAGGAGTTATTATGAAATTAGGGAATGATATTATTGAAATTGACCGTATCCGTTGTGCTATAGAGAAATCTAAACCATTTCGTGAACGCGTGTATACGTCTCATGAGATTGATTACTGTGAAAGCCGAAAAAAAGGGCGTTATGAGTCTTATGCTGGCATATATGCTGCTAAAGAGGCTTTCATTAAAGCATTAGGTACGGGAATGCGTCATGGATCATGGCAAGATATAGAAATCGGTCATGATGAATTAGGGGCTCCCTTAATTCGTTTACAAGATACTTTTAAAGATATTTATGAAACATTAGGCTATACGGATACACATGTATCGATTAGTCATTGCAAAGCATATGCAATGAGTACAGTTATACTTGAAGGAGCATAAGATGCAAATATTAACAACTGAAGATGCTCGATATATAGATCAAGAAGTACCTAAGCAATTAGGTGTCTCTTTAGAAATTTTAATGGAAAATGCAGGACGTGGTATTGTGGATGCTTTGTGGGGACAATATGACTTGTTTTCCTTAGATAATGCACGTTCTATCAATAGTTTTGTACTATTTATCTGTGGTACAGGTAATAATGGGGCAGATGGCCTTGTAGCAGCTCGTCATCTTTTAGAGCAAGGTGTACCTGTACAAATTGCACTAGTAGGTGATACGAGTAAATGTAGTGACCTTTTTGCAGTTCAACTCAAGAGATGTGAAGCAATGGGGTGTATCATTGATACGTATGACGAATTCAATGATTGGTCCAATGTGGCTATTGCCGTAGAAGGCATTATGGGCACAGGCTTAACAGGCCGATTGAGGGATTTAACCATCGATGTTTTGCATGATATTGATACTATGCGTAGTCAATATAATTTTGATTTGTGGGCTATTGATGTACCTGCAGGGCTAGATGCTTCTTCTGGTCAAATTTCAGAGGGAACATTGACTTATGATTATACGGTTACCTTTGGGGCTATTAAACAAGGTTTATTGTTATATCCTGGTAAGGCCATAGGGGGCACAGCTATTGTTGCACCGCTAGGTGCTCCTTGGCAACAAGTATTAATTAATCGTGATAGTACCATCACTATTGATTCGGATTTAGCAGAAACGTTAATCAATTATCGGGTTCCAATGGCTCATAAAGGTATAAATGGGAATACCTTGATTATCGGTGGATCTAGTGATATGGTAGGAGCCCCTATGTTGGCCGCAGAAGCTGCTGTTCACAGTGGAGCCGGTAAGATTACATTAGGCGTTCCAGATATAATTAAACATGTTGTGCAAGGTCATATCATACCGGAAGTAATGGTAACATCTATCGATGAAAATGAATCCCTTTATGACGGACGTCAAGTAGTTGCTATTGGGCCAGGTTTGGGGCGCACTACAGATATTCCAGATGTAGTAAATCAAGCTATAGATTCCTGTGAAGGCGCTCTCGTCATTGATGCAGATGCGTTATATGCATTGGGGCATGTAGGGACTGTAGATAAAGATGCTTTGCGCGATGGACATATTGAGTCCGTATATAAGGTGCAAAAAAATCTGCCATACTGTGTAATGACGCCTCATTTAGGTGAATTTAGTAGACTTATAGATTTACCAATAAAATGGATTGAACGTTACTATATTACCTTGGCTCGAGCATTTGCTAAGGCTCATCAAGTAGTGTTAGTACTTAAGGGAATTCCTTCTGTTGTGGCACTACCTGATGGTACGGTATATGTTAATACTATCGGAAATGCTGGTATGGGAACTGGCGGTATGGGGGATGTATTAACAGGTATTATTGCAGGTTTTATTAGCCAAGGTTATTCCTTACAAGATGGTGCAATTTTAGGTGTCTATGTACATAGCCGCAGTGCAGATATACTAAGTGATACTAAAACTTGGGGGTATACACCTAGTGATGTAAGTACATCGATAGGTTGTGTCATTAGTGAATTATTGGGAGAATAAGAATGACAAATAAAATACAGCGATTTATAGCCTTTTTATTAGTGCTATTTATTCCAATCTTTGCCATTGCAGGATGCACGAATAAAGATGTAGCTAATGCAGCATCTCAGAATAGCACTAGTGTAAATGAAGGATATTCCATTGATACGAAACAAACGAATCCTGAAGGTCATCTAGATGTATATATGCTAGATATTGGTCAAGGCGATGCCATATTGCTCAAGGTTGGCGATGAATATAGTATGATCGATACAGGTGACATTGAGCATCGTGAGAACATTGTGGCACAGTTAAAATCTATGGGTGTTACAAAGCTAAAAAATGTAATTATCACACATCCTCATGCTGATCATATGGGTGGTTTCTATGCCATCGCAAAAGCTATGCCTATTGAATATGTGTATGATGATGGTATTTCTGTTGATAATAATATGTATAAAACCTATGAAAAATGGATTGATAAAAATAAAATCCAACGATCTACATTGCGTAGTGGTGATGTAGTAGATTTTGGTCATGGAGCGGTATTTGTTGTATATGCACCTTGGACTGAACCTTTAACAGATAAAAAAGGAGCGCCAGATCTTAATAATAACTCTATTGTAGGTAAATTAATTTTTGGTAAATTCTCTATGCTCTTTACTGGTGATGCAGAATTACAAGAAGAGAAAAAACTCATAAAAGAGCAGAACTCTAGACTGTTTGCCCGTGTTCTTAAGGTAGGTCACCACGGTTCTCGCACAAGTAGCTCTGAAGATTTTTTGAAATCTATTAAACCAGAAAGTGCATTAATTTCAAATGGCATGTATAATAGTTATGGTCATCCTCACGATGTAACATTACGTCGTTTGCAGGAGAACAATATTGCCATTTACCGTACAGATACGATGGGACGTATTCACATTAGTACGGATGGGAATGAATGGCAAATTACAACTGAACGTTAGCGTCGATTGCATAGCACAAAAAATAATTTTAAGCAACTAATTTTTGTGTGTACTGTATAAAGACTTTATATAGTAATATGTATAATCGGCATACTAATCTTCATGTTTGTATGAAATAATCTATCTATAATCTAACATTAGTTTATGGATAGATTGGAACGATGAGACTTTGATTCACAAAGATATCATCGACTCATCTCTATGGTTTGGACACTACGTATGTCAGTTAGATTGGAGTGAATGTATTGCGTAAACTATTTTTTATGTGCCTTGCTGTCTTGATGGCGATACCACTATTCTTGACTCAAGCAAAGGCAGCTAATCTTGAAGATGCTCGATGGGTGACACGAACTGATGCACCGGTACCATATGTTCGTATGGTTATGGATTTGTCAGCACCGGTAAAAGCGTCTGCATCGATTAGCAAAGATGGGAAAACGACGACTGTTACCTTAAAGAACACAAAGCTAAAAACTGCTAAAGCGAATATCAATATGGACTCTAGCATAGCTAGTTCTGCTAGACTCACAGAAGATGGCAGAGATGTGAAGGTAACAATCAAGACACCTTCATCTATCGATACGAGTGATGTAAAGGTATTTTCCCTAAAGAAAGATACGGTTAATCAGAAACCGTATCGCATCGTTGTAGATGTACAGAAAAAAGATGTGGCACCTAAACCTGCTTATTATGGCAAACGTCCATCTCCTTCTGCACATCCTGCGAAAAATATGCCAACAGGATCCGGTAATTATTCTATTAGCGGTGGTCTATCTGGTAAAACAATTACGATTGACCCAGGTCATGGTGGTAGTGACTCTGGTGCCGTTGGGCCGCATGGTGTACAAGAGAAAAATATTACACTACCGATTTCTATGTACTTGAAAAAAGCTCTAGAAAATCGTGGCGCTAAAGTGCTTATGACTCGTACTACAGACGTAGACGTATACGGTCCTAATGCAAGTGGTGTTGATGAATTGGGTGCTCGTGTTAACGTAGCAAACCGTAGCAATTCTGATGCGCTCATCAGTGTGCATATTAACGCATTCAACAACCCAAGTGTTGGTGGTATTGCAACATACTACTATAGTAAAACAGGCAATGATGCTCGATTAGCACAAAAGGTACAATCTCAAATTGCTAGCGTTCCAGGTTTCAATGGTGACCGTGGCATTCAAGAAGGTAACTTATATGTGTTGAGACATTCTAACATGCCTGCAGTTCTTGTAGAGCTTGGTTTTATTTCCAACCCTAATGAAGAACGTGTATTGCAATCTCCTCAAACACAAGAAGACTTTGCAAATCGCATTGCCAATGGTATTGCTAGTTACTTTGGAGGTTAATCGATGAAATTACGTAAACAAGTTCTGTCGATCCTCTGCGTAGGTTTGCTTGCATTTGCAGCGGGTTGTACACCTAATCAAGCACCTACAACAGGTAAAAGTGAACCTGTGCAAGAGACGAAAGTCAATAAGGATGCAGAAACAACAAAAACATCTCAAGAAATGGTTAAGATGGCCTTCTTTGTTCCAACAGAGGATGGCTCAGGGGTAAAACAATCAACCGTTGAGATGGAGGCGGACAAAGTAACGCCTAAAGCTGCTCTTCTAGCGATGTTAAAAGCTGATAGAGCACAAAAATATCCAGTATTCTCCAAGGATATTGAAATTACATCCGTTACTGTAAAGGACGGCATTGCTTCTGTAGAAGTGAATGACGCTTTCGTAAAAGGTAATGGTGGGGACTTAACTGTTAAATTACAAATGGCTGCCATTGTAAATACATTGACATCCTTTGATAATATTAATGGTGTTCTCTTCGTTAGCAATGGTAAAAAGGTAACTACTGTAGGTTCCTTTGATACGAAAGATCCTGTTAAACGGATGACAAACCTAATTAAAAAATAATTAAGTTAGGCTCATTGATAGCAGATAGTTGATATATCAACTATCTGCTATTTTTGTTGTCTTTTATATATGTTACAATACAATATGTATACTAATCGGAAGCCAGGTGATGAGATGCAATTAAAAGATGTAGGGGAATTTAATTTCATTCGCCACATTCAAGATAATACGATACATGATTTAAGTACTGTGATTACAGGAATTGGTGATGATTGTGCTGTATATAGTGCTAAGGAAGAAACAGATCAATTAATTAGCACTGATACGATGGTGGAAGGGGTTCACTTTAGCTTTCACTATATGAAGCCCTATGATGTAGGCTATCGTCTCATGACGGCCAATTTGAGTGATATTGCTGCTATGGGTGGTACTCCTCGTCAAATTGTGCTATCTGTGGCGGCACCTGAATATGTTGATACGGCTATTCTTGATGAGGTTTATAGAGGTATAAAAGATCAATGCGCAAAATATCATCTTAATATACTTGGTGGGGATACGGTGCGTACGGAAGGGCCCATGGTGTGGACTGTAACAATTATTGGTGATGTCCCTAAAGGAACTGCTATTATGCGTAGCGGTGCGCAAGTAGGTGATATTGTGGGTATTACAAATTACGTAGGTTATGCTGCTACAGGTTTGGGCGCCTTATCATATAATTTAGATGGTTATCATATGACCAAGGTTGGTCATCAACGTCCAGATCCACAAATAGAATTGGGCCAACAATTGAGACAATTAGGTATTCATAGTATGAATGATATTAGTGATGGTCTCGGTAGTGAATTAAATGAAATTGCATCGGCTAGCAATGTATCTATTGTCATAGAGGAAAAAGCTATTCCACTACATGAGGAGACTTATGAATTAGCTAAGTATTTGCAGACTGATCCAGTGGACTATGCATTGTATGGTGGAGAGGACTTTCAACTAGTATTCACGGCTCCTAAATCATTGCTTTCTAAATTAGAGAATTTAGCAGGCATTACAATAATTGGTGAAGTTGTATCTGGACCAGCTCAGGTGCAGATGGTAACACCAGATAAAACGATTAAGACCATAGAAGCGAAAGGATATAATCATTTTCATGAATCATAAGGCACAGGTTCAATTAGAGACTCATACAGTTGAAGATACACAACAATTTGGACAATTATTAGGCAAATGGGTCAAACAAAGTGGAGACCCTATATGTATTGCCTTAATTGGTGATTTGGGGACAGGAAAAACTCATCTATCTCAAGGCATTGCGAAAGGCTTTGGCGTTACAGAGGAGATTACAAGCCCTACGTTTGCTATCATGAATACTTACGATGTTGATAGAACACATTTATATCATTTTGATGTATATCGGTTGGATGATATAAGTGAACTAGAAAATATTGGCTTTTACGAATATACAGAGGACTGTGTATCCATTGTGGAGTGGGCTGATAAATTTTCTGATGAATTACCAGATGAAACATTATGGATATATTTAACTCGTATTGATGATACAAGCCGATCTATTACGTTAAGTAGTGATTATCTTACAAAAGATGATTTAGTAGATATAGGAGGCCCATATGTGGTTGGGAATTGAGACAAGTTCGCTCGTATCGAGTGTGGCCTTAATGGATGAAACAAACTTGATTGGTGAACTAACTATTCAAGCGGGATTAACTCATTCTGAGCAGCTAATACCTCACATCGACATGTTGTTGCGAGCCTCACAAGTAAAAAAGAATGAACTAAAAGGTATTATAGTTAGCATTGGTCCTGGTTCATTTACGGGATTGCGTATAGGTATGGGGACTGCAAAAGCTATGGCTTATGCCTTACAAATTCCATTGTATGGTGTGATGACCATGGATAGTTTGGCTCATAATGTTTCATATACAAATAGAACTATCTGTACTGTTATCGATGCTCAGAAAAAGCATGTATATGCTGGTCTATATCGATATGAAAACAATGAGCTAGTATGTAAAGAGGAACCGTTTGTTATTGCGGTTAGTGATTTATTAGAAAAGTTCCGAGAAACTAAGGAAGAGGTCTTATTCTTAGGTGATGGTATCAAGCGTATTGAAAAGCTTTTAGACGAAAACGATACTAATTTGACTATTCTAGATATTTCACAACGCATTCCAAAAGCCAGTTCTTTACTTTTAGCGGGACGCGACTTAGTTATCCGTGAAGAAATATGTGATCCAATGGATATGGTTCCTTATTATATCCGTCGCTCTGAAGCAGAGGTTTTATGGGAGGAACGACATAAGGATAATCCAGACATGTTAAACCAAAATCCTACCGTTGTTGTTACCGAAGCGGCAGGAGCAGAATAATGGAGATTCGGTTAGCTACGGTAGATGATGCTCAAGCCATTTATGAGATAGAGCAACAGTCCTTTTCTGTTCCATGGAGCTTGGAATCTGTACTTGCTGAACTTGAAGGGGCCGATAATAAGCTATATATGGTTATTTGTGAAGGAAATCATATTGTGGGTTATGCTGGTGCTTGGCTTGTATACGATGAAGGACAAATCACGAATATTGCTATTTTACCTTCCGCTCGTGGTAAGGGATATGGCTCAAAACTTACTAAAGAATTAATAGATGAATGTTTGAATAGAGGGATGCATGAAATCTTCTTGGAGGTACGCATATCTAATTTACCTGCCTTGGCAATGTATAGAAATCTAGGATTTACTGTTAAAGGAATTCGCAAAGATTATTATTCAGAGCCAAAAGAGGATGCTTATATTATGTCTCTCGTTTCAGAGGAAATAGAATGAGTATATACACATTAGCCTTGGAAAGTAGTTGCGATGAAACATCTGCATCCGTCCTAAAGGATGGGCGTACTGTTTTATCTAATGTAATTTCTAGCCAAGTGCCTATTCATAGAAAATTTGGTGGTGTTGTACCAGAGATCGCATCACGCCATCATATTGAACAAGTTATATCGGTTATAGATCAAGCATTGCGCGATGCAAATGTAACCTTACAAGACATCGATCATATTGGCGTTACCTATGGTCCAGGACTTGTAGGGGCATTATTGGTTGGTGTAGCTGCTGCAAAGGGGTTATCCTTTGCTACAGGTATTCCTTTGGTACCAGTTCATCATATGGAAGGTCATATCTTTGCTAATTTCTTAGCCAATCCAGAATTGGAACCTCCATTTTTGAGCCTCGTTGTATCTGGTGGTCATACCATGTTAGTGCATGTAAAAGGCTATGAAGAGTTTGATATCCTTGGACAAACTCGGGATGACGCAGCAGGGGAAGCATTTGATAAAATTGCTCGCGTTATGGGGTTCCCTTACCCAGGTGGCCCTCATATCGATGCTTTAGCTCTTGAAGGGAATCCAGATGCTATTGAATTTCCAAAGGCTTTAAGTGAACCAGGTAATTTTGAATTTAGCTTTAGTGGTTTGAAATCCGCAGTTTTAAACTATTTAAATAGTAAGCAGCAAAAGAATGAACCTATAAATCAAGCGGACGTTGCAGCGTCCTTCCAAAAGGCGATTGTAGATGTATTAGTTGAGAAAACACGAGATGCGGCGCATACATTGGGGGAAACTCGTATTACCATAGCTGGTGGTGTTTCTGCTAATAAAGGTTTACAAACAGCATTACAAAAGATGTGCGAAAAAGAAGGATTTACCTATTACAAGCCTCATAAAATTTTGTCCACTGATAATGCAGCGATGATTGGTTGTCGCGCTTATTATATGGCCCAAGCCGGTAAATTCGCAGATTTAACATTGAATGCAAAACCAAGTGTTGAAATTGGTCATGTATCTTGGAAAGAGGATTAATCGTGGATATCGGTCAAGATATTTTAAATACAACACCATTAGGTCCATTACAAACCTCATTATTAGAGCATATTAGTAAACTTATATCCTTTGGCGAGTCATTGACCCGTCAAAGGATACAGATTTTTACACCCCTTCTAGAGTCCTCACAAGGTACTATGCATCATCGTGCCGATATGCTGTGTATTGAACGAAGTGACCAAGGTGTTATTACTCGACAGTTAAAAGGGAATAATACATGGCATTCTATGATGGAAAATGGACAACCGCTTATTGGGGTAGAACATGATCAACGACAACATGTTTTTCCTGTTGTAGATAATGGTGGTCGTATTATTGGGGGCATAGCTTTTACCGTGTCTCCGTCTATTAAGGTGGAGCAATATGAGCAAGAATATACCTTGTCGGATACGATGCAACGGCTTATGCTGACTGCTACGGATGAGCAAATACAATCGTACGAACCAATTTCTTACTTTGATGGTTTAATCATCTTTGATGATTCTCATAGGATTCTGTATGGAAATGAGGCCGCTATACAACTAGTAGATTTGCTAGGATTTGACCGACGACTTGTGGGCTCATCGATTTATAGTAGTACCTTAAAAGTTTCAGCCATTCAACAAGTATTAGATGATAGAACGATATATACTAGTGAAGAGATCTATCAAGATATGGTCATTCGTCAACATATGATTCCTATTGCTATGGGCCGTAATGAAACTCGTTGTTTCCTCGTCCTTCACGATTGTACTCGTGAAAGTAAGCAGCAACAAGAATTGCTGGTAAAGAACTCGATTATTAAAGAGGTTCATCACCGCGTAAAAAATAATTTACAAACTGTGGCAGGATTATTGCGTATGGAGGCTAGACGTTCTACCTTGCCTGAGGTTAAACAAGCCTTGCAAGAGGGGATAAATCGTATTGAAAGTATGGCATTAGTTCACGATATTGTATCCCATTATGACGAGGATTATATAGGTATCCGATCAATTTATGACGAGCTATGTCGCTTATTGCGTATGAGTATGGTTCAACAAGACCAAGATGTTACCTTTACGTATAGTGGAGAGGATATGTTGATTTCCTCTCATATGGCAAGTTATGTATCCCTCATAATTAATGAGCTAATTACCAATAGCCTTGAACATGGCTTAAATGGTAAAAACGGAGAGATTCGTCTAGCTGTTACAGAGTCAGAGGAATATATTGTATTAGCTTTTTCTGATACGGGAAAAGGATTACCTCCAGAGTTTTCTATTAATTTCAACAAGCGTTTAGGACTAACTATCATTAATAATTTAGTTACCCATGAGTTAAAAGGTAAATTATCAGTAGAAAATACGGGTGTTGGTGTACTCGTAACAATACATATGAAGAAGGAGAAGTAAATGCGCGTTTTAATAGTGGATGATGAATCCCTTATACGTATGGATCTACGCGATATTATTGAATCCTGTGGTCATGAAGTTGTAGCAGAAGGCACTAATGGGGTAGAAGCCATTAAACTTTGTAAAGAATATAAGCCTGATATTGTTCTTATGGATGTAAAAATGCCGGAATTAGATGGCATCGAAGCAGCACGTCAAATTGGCTTTCACCATGAAGCACCAGTCGTACTATTAACAAGCTATAGTCAACAGGATTTAATAGATAAGGCTAGAGAGTCTGGCGTTTATGGATATTTAATAAAGCCTGTACGTGAAGAGCAATTGGTTCCCACCTTAGAAATGGCCTTAGGTCGTTATCATAGTGATACGCAGCTTCGCGAAAAAATGGCTGAATTAGAACAGTCATTAGAAGATCGGAAAATCATTCAAAAGGGGACCGGTATATTGATGGAGTTATACTCTATATCTGAAGAGGAAGCGTATAATCGCATTCGTGCCCTAAGTATGAAGAAACGAGATAGTATTGTTAATATCTGTAAAGCATTAATAAATCAAGTTTCTAAATAGATGAAAAGACTAGTATAAGGATAAAACTTATACTAGTTTTTTTACGTCTAACATCAAATAAAAACTAAAAAGTCAAAAAATCAAAATTTCTGCTTGCATTTATTTTGACATCGGTTATAATAATACATGTAATTAGCACTCGGCAACTTAGAGTGCTAATAAATTGTAAATAATAACTAGTAAATAAGGAGTGACATTATATGTTAAAACCATTAGCTGACCGCGTTCTTATCCGTTTAGAAGCAAAAGAAGAAAAAACTAAAAGTGGTATTTTCCTTCCTGATACAGCAAAAGAAAAACCTCAAGAAGGTGTAGTAGTAGCTGTAGGTGCTGGTAAAGTTTATGACAATGGTCAACGTGTAGCTCCAGAAGTTAAAGTTGGCGATACTGTTATGTTCGCAAAATACGCTGGTAGCGAATTAGAAATCGATGGCGCTACTCATTTGATTATTAGCGAACGCGATATCTTAGCAGTATTATAATAGCTAATTTATAGCTGTATAGAGCTAAACATACTATTGATATATTCTATATTGCCTGCGGGCATATACATTCCCTTACATTAGATACTGTTATTATCTAGGAGGTAATACATATGGCAAAAGAAATCTTGTTTAATGAAGAAGCTCGTCGCGCTTTAGGTCGTGGCGTTGATCAATTGGCAAATGCTGTAAAAGTTACATTAGGACCAAAAGGCCGTAATGTTGTATTGGATAAAAAATTCGGTTCTCCAACAATCACAAACGATGGTGTAACTATTGCTCGTGATATCGAACTTCCAGATCCATTTGAAAACATGGGTGCTCAATTAGTTAAAGAAGTTGCTACTAAAACTAACGACGTAGCAGGTGACGGTACTACTACTGCAACTGTATTGGCACAAGCTATGATTCAAGAAGGTATGCGCAACGTAGCAGCTGGTGCTAACCCAATGATCTTGAAAAAAGGTATTGAAACAGCAGTAAAAACTTTGGTAGAAGAAATTAAAAAACGCTCCATTAAAGTTTCTGGTAAAGCTGAAATCGCTCAAGTTGCTAGCGTATCCGCTGCTGACGAAGAAATCGGTGGTTTGATTGCTGAAGCTATGGAAAAAGTTGGTAACGATGGCGTTATCACTGTAGAAGAATCCAAAGGCTTGCAAACTGCATTAAACGTAGTAGAAGGTATGCAATTTGACCGCGGTTACATTTCTCCTTACATGGTAACTGATCCTGATCGTATGGAAGCTGTTATGGATAACCCATATATCTTGATTACTGACCGTAAAATCAGTGCTATCGCTGATATGTTGCCAACACTTGAAAAAGTTGTAAAAGTAGGCAAAGAACTTCTTATCATCGCTGAAGATGTAGAAGGCGAAGCATTGGCTACATTGGTAGTAAACCGCTTACGTGGTACATTCAAAGCTGTAGCTGTTAAAGCTCCTGGCTTCGGTGATCGTCGTAAAGCTATGCTTGAAGATATCGCTATCTTGACTGGTGGTACTGTAATTACTGAAGATATGGGCCGTAAACTTGATTCCGTAGAACTTACTGACCTTGGTACAGCTCGTCAAGTTCGCATCACTAAAGATGAAACTACAATCATCGATGGTGTAGGCGATAAAGACGTTATCGCTAAACGCGTTAGCCAAATCCGTGCACAAGTAGAAGAAACAACTTCTGAATTTGACCGTGAAAAATTACAAGAACGTCTTGCTAAATTGTCCGGTGGTGTTGCAGTTATCGAAGTAGGTGCTGCTACAGAAGTTGAAATGAAAGATAAAAAACTTCGTATCGAAGACGCATTGAATGCAACTCGCGCTGCTGTTGAAGAAGGTATCGTAGCTGGTGGTGGTACTACATTCATCGACATCATCCCTGCATTGAACACATTGGAAGCTACTGGTGATGTTCAAACTGGTATTAACCTTGTTAAACGTGCAGTAGAAGAGCCACTTCGTCAAATTGCTTACAATGCTGGTCTTGAAGGCTCCGTTGTAGTTGAAAAAGTTAAAAATACTGAAGCTGGCGTTGGTTTCAATGCTTTGACTGAAGAATACATCGACATGGTAAAAGCTGGTATCGTGGATCCTGCAAAAGTTACACGTTCTGCTCTTCAAAATGCTGCATCCATTGCATCTCTTGTATTGACTACTGAAACAATCGTAGCTGATAAAGTAGAAGAAAATGCTGCAGTACCTGCAATGCCTCCAATGGGTGGCATGGGCGGTATGATGTAATCAACTGCTTAGCGCATAATCTATAAGATTTAGAATAATCCTAATGAATTAGGAACTATATGTTCACTTTTTCATTAGGATTATTTTTTTTTATCTAAATCAGCTATATGAGTATTATCAAATCGATAAAATTGATTTTGTATACAATATATGTTATAATTCTATAGAATTTAATATTGAGTCTAGTTTGACACGGTAGTTACTGACCTTTATAATATGGTTATCGAATTATTTCGATGTTGTTTAACCTGAAAGAAGGATTACTATGTTGAGCTTTATTTTTAAAAGTAAACCTAATTATGTTAATTTTGGCCTCTTAGTTTATCGTTTGGCACTTGGTATTTCCATGTTTTATCATGGATATTTAAAGTACTTGAGCGGTGCTGAAGGCCTTTATAAAGTTGGAGCTATGTTGGCACCATTAGGTGTACCTGGTGGTTATGAAATATTAGGTACTATGGCCGCATATGCAGAAATGATAGGTGGTGTACTTATAGTAATTGGTCTATTTACACGAATTGGATCTTTGTTACTCATAGGTACATTAGCAATAGCAACGACATTAAATCTTAGTGGTAGTTTCTTTAGCTGGGATTATCCATCTCAAATGGGCTTCGGTGCTCTTATGTTGTTCTTCGCTGGCGCAGGTCGCTATAGCCTTGATAAAGCTTTATTTAAATAATAATTAGGATAATAGACTCATCGTTTGATGGGTCTTTTATTTGTATAGCGAGGTTATTATGAACACAAAAACAGTTCCGTTTACAGCTGAACAATTGGAAAATATTATTGCCCAATACCCAACACCATTTCATATTTATGATGAAGAAGGTATCATTGAAAATATGAAAGCATTCATCAATGCATTT
>NZ_CALJSP010000192.1:0-1203 GCF_937975875.1 Veillonella dispar
AGAAGTCAACGCTGCCAACTACAATGCAATCTACCACAAGGCTGGCATAAAAGCCTTATATTACTTATATTTGGAAAGGATTGAGTCCAATGGGTTGTGACTGAATAGCAAGGCATGCTCTATAGCAATATATGGTGTACAGGATATAGTGTTGTATACATATGAATGGTTAAAGAAATGTTAAAAAATATAAAATGGTATAACGTAGCATAGTTTCCTGTACAAAGATACTTTCATTATACGTATGGAGGGTATTATGGCGACAACATGTGGATTAACTGAATTTGTAGGGACTAGCAAAACTGGTGATACTATAGGTCTCGTAATTGCTAACGTAGATCAACAAGTATTAGATGCGATGAAATTAAAGAAAAAATATCGTTCAATCGGTATTTTAGGCGCTCGTACTGGTGCAGGCCCACACATTATGGCAGCTGACGAAGCAGTAAAAGCAACAAATACAGAAATCGTTAGCATTGAATTACCTCGTGATACTAAAGGTGGCGCAGGCCATGGCTCATTAATTATCTTTGGTGGCGATGATGTATCCGATGTAAAACGCGCTATTGAAGTAGCATTGGCTGAAGTGGAACGCACCTTTGGCGATGTATACGCAAACGATGCTGGACATATTGAACTTCAATATACAGCACGCGCTAGTCATGCGGTAAATGCAGCATTTGGTGCTCCTGAAGGTAAAGCCTTTGGCCTTATCGTAGGCGCTCCTGCAGCGATTGGCGTAGTTATGGCCGATGTAGCTGTTAAATCTGCGAACGTTGATGTAATTGGTTATGCATCACCTTCTGCAGGTACAAGTAATTCTAACGAAGTTATTTTACAGATTTCTGGCGATTCTGGGGCTGTACGACAAGCAGTTATCTCTGCTCGTGAAGTAGGTAAACAATTGCTTGGTACGATGGGTGACGAACCAGTGAACGGAGCCCCTTCCTATATCTAATCTGAAAGGATGGTATGCCCTATGAAATCAAAACGTTTCGAAGTCTTAAGTCAACGTCCTGTCAATCAGGATGGTTATGTAAAGGAATGGGTAGAGGAAGGTTTTATAGCCATGGAATCTCCTCAAGATCCAAAGCCTAGCCTCAAAATCGAAGGTGGTCGCATCGTTGAACTCGATGGTAAACGTCGCGAAGATTTTGATCTTATCGATACATTTATTGCAAATTACGGTATCGTTCTCGATGG
>NZ_CALJSP010000193.1:0-1257 GCF_937975875.1 Veillonella dispar
CTATCTAAAGGCTATATGTCTGGTTCTGTGACGCGTCTAGAGAGATATCAGCAATGTCCGTTCAAGTTCTATGCTCAATATGGTTTAAAACTAGAACCGCGTCGTGTACGCTCCTTTGGTGCTCCTGAAATTGGTACATTCCTTCATGCTAACCTAGAGCGTTTAGGTAATTATCTATTAGACAACAATAAACAATGGCGTGACCTTAACGAAGAGGATCAACAAAATTTGTGCCGTACGGTAGCGGAAGAAATTTTACAAGAAAATCAGGGTGGCGAGGAAACGAGCGATGCCTACCAAAAGGCTATCGAGCAGCGTGTACAACGAACATTACATGTGACGGTAGACCGCCTTGTAGAGTGGTCGAAGCGCAGTGATTTTGATACAAAATACTTGGAGCAAGATTTTGGCCGTCAAGGAGGCTGGGATCCGATTCGGGTACCCCTTGGGGAAGACCGTTATTTACGCCTCATCGGTCAAATTGACCGTATCGATGAATATACAAGGGATGGTCAAACCTATGGCATGGTTATTGACTACAAGTCGGGCGGCGCACACGTAACGGCGCAAGATGTATACTATGGCCTTAAACTGCAGCTTATGACCTATCTATTGGCGTTAGAATCTGCTTACGGTAAAACGCAAGGCGAATCTATAGCTCCCGCGGCTGTGGTGTATTCCTATGTGAAGAACCCTAAAATTCCTGCCGATGCTCCTATATCTTATGAAGATGCAGTATCTTTAGCTAAGGAAAGCGACGCGTGGAGAAATAGTGGGTACTTCTCAGACGATGTTGAGTTGTTGACGCATATTGATAATAAGTTCTTATCCTATGGTCTTAAACAAGGCCCATATGTGCCAATTGCAACGACGAAAGATCAAACCATTTCTAGGAATGATTTGCGCAAGGTTAAGAATCCAGGTGAATTTGATGTGATGTGCCGCTACACCAATCATGTAATGGCTGACATCGGCCGCCATATTGGGGACGGTCAATTCCCAATTCAACCTTACCAGTTAAATAAGAATAGACCTTGTACATACTGTGATTACAATACTGTATGCCGTTTTGACTCTAGTCGAAATCGATATAATTATTTGTCTAAACTGTCCGAAGCTGATGCGTTAGAACGGATGAAAGAGGCTCTAAACGACGGAAATAACAGTAGCGATAGAAATAATAGTAACGAAGGAGGTGAAAACCATGGGTGTTAAATGGACGCCAGAGCAGGAGTCTGCCATCATAGCTCCTAAGGA